>JBKBVC010000409.1:0-2430 GCA_046289805.1 Tabrizicola sp. | reverse complement strand
CATGGCGGCAGCGACCCGGTGCGCACCGTGCGCGGGGCGGGCTATTCCCTGGGCTGACCTGTCCACGGTGGACATTTCCGGATTTCCACGGCGGATCAACAGGTTGGGCGCGGACGTCAGGAGTTTGTAAACCATCCTGTCCGGGCCCTTGCGGCTATTGCAAGGCGCGCTGGCGCGCCGGTTTCCTGTCTCGTCGTCGGGCCTTCGCCCGCCTCCTCGGCGGACGAGGGGCGCTGCCCCTCGCGCTCCCCGGAGTATTTGGGAAAGGGCAAGGGCCGGGGGTCAGAGCCTGGGAAGCAGCCGGTCGAGCGTGGTGAGGACCTGATCGACATCGGTCAGGCGGAAGGGCAGGGGCGGGCGGATCTTCAGGCTGTCGCCGCGCGGGCCGGTGGAACTGATCAGGATATGGTTGTCGCGCAGGGCGTTCACGAGGCGCGCGGTGCGGGCGGGGTCGGGGCGGCCGTCGGTCAGGATGGTCTGGCCGATGAAGAGGCCGGCGGCGCGGGTTTCCCCGATGGCATCGTGGCGCCGGGCGAGGCCGCGCAGGCCGTCCGCCAGGGCGGCGCCCACGGTGGCCGCGTTCTGTTGCAGCCCTTCGTCGCGGATCACGTCGAGGACGGCGAGGCCGACGGCGGCGGCGACGGCGTTGCCGCCGAAGGTGTTGAAGTAGCGCGCCTTCCGGCCGAAATCGGCGATGGTGTCGGGTTTCACGGCGAGGCCCGCGAGCGGGTAGCCGTTGCCCATCGGCTTGCCCATCGAGACCATGTCTGGGACAAGCCCGTGACGCTGGAAGCCCCAGAACTGGCTGCCGGTGCGGCCGAACCCGGGCTGCACCTCGTCGGCGAGGAAGAGGCCGCCCGCCTTGCGGATCGCGGCGACGGCGGGGGCGAGGAAGCCCTCGGGGTCGGGAAAGACCCCGTCCGAGGAGAAGATCGTGTCGACGATCAGGAGGGCGGGTCTGATGCCCTGTGCCTGCATCCGGTCGCAGGCGGCGGTGACGGCGGCGGCGAAGCCTTCGGCGATTCCGTCAGGATAGTTTGCGGCGCTTGGCGCGGGGATCGGGAAGACGCTGGGGCCGGGGGCGACGGCGGGGCCGATCGACATGGACATTTCGGCGGTGGCGAGGGTCACGCCGTGATAGGCGTTGTCGGTGACGATGACGCCAGTGCCGCCGGTCGCGGCGCGGGCAATGCGCAGCGCGAGGTCGTTCGCCTCGGATCCGGTGCAGGTGAACATGACGTGGGAAAGCTCGGGCGGGAAGAGGGCGAGGAGCCGCTCGGCATAGGCGAGGATGCCGTCGTGGAGGTAGCGCGTGTGGGTGGCCAGCGTGGCGGCCTGGCGGGCCATGGCTTCGACCACTCGGGGGTGGCAATGGCCGACCGAGGCCACGTTGTTGTAGCAGTCGAGATAGGCGGTGCCGTCGGGGTCGTAGAGGTGGACCCCTTCGCCCCGGACGAGGTGAACCGGGGTTTCGTAGAACAGCCGGTAGGCAGGACCGAGGGCCTTGGCGCGGCGCTGGACGAGGGCTTCGTCGGCGGGCGAGAGGTGGCCGGCGCCGGGTGTGTAGGCATTGAGCATGGTGGTCTGGCGGGTCATCGGGCCGGTCATTTGGGCGGGCTTTCGCAGGCGGTGAGAAGGGTGGCGGCGAGGCTGGCGGGGTCGGTCAGCGCGTCGAGGCCCGCAAGGGAGGTGGGGGCGTTGCGCAAGATGTAGGGGGCGTTCTCGGGGTAGCGCGCGGCGCGCCAGGCGGAAATTGTCAGCGTGGTCACGAGGCGCGCGGTGATGAGATCGGGCAGGAGCGCGAGGTCCTGTCCGGTCAGCGGGTTGGTCCGGTGGTAGGCCTGCACAAGCGGGACGATGAGGGCGGCCGGGTCGTCGGGCTCGATCAGGTAGGAGGCGGCAACGGCAAGGTCGCAGATCCGGTGCGAGAGCGTCATGTCGCCGAAGTCGAGGATGCCGGTGAGGCCGGTCGGGGTGTCGGGGTCGGCCAGCAGGTTGTGGGGGTTGAAGTCGCCGTGGATCACCTGGCGCGGGAGCCGCGCCAGGGCTGGGGCGATGTGATCGGCAAATCGGGCGAGGAAGGCGGTGATGCGGGGTTTCAGCGCGTCCGGCAGGGCCGGGGTCAGGGCCGCGAGGTCGGCGGTGTTGCGGATGTCCCAGAGCAGGTGGTGGTCGGCGGCCGGGTGCCGGAACCCGGCAAGCGCGCCGTCCAGCCGGCCGAGGGCGGTGCCGATGGCGGCGGCGAGGGCAGGGGTGCGGGGCAGATGCGCGAGAGGCGTGCCGGGCAGCCAGGAGAGGAGGCGGAGGGCGCCGTCGGGCGTGGGCAGGATGGTTTGGCCGTCCCGCGTCGGGATCACCCGGGGCGTGGGCAGATCGGGAGCCGTCCGGGCGGTGTGGAGGAGGGCGAGGGTCTGGAACCCGGTCAGGGCG
>JBKBVC010000408.1:0-2435 GCA_046289805.1 Tabrizicola sp. | reverse complement strand
GGCGGTTGCAGCCGCCGGCTGGGTGGGTGTCAGTTCACCCGGAGATTACGCCGCCATCCAATTTCTACCACTTCCGAGACACGACCAGTCGGCCGTGACCGGGACAGAATTGGGCGGAATTGTGGCAAGCGGGATTGCGAAGATCGAGGGATTGCGCAACAGGATGCGGCTGGGCAGCCTAGCGGGCCCGGACAGCAGGGCGCGACTGCTTCTGTCGCGCGCCACGGCGGCCGGGGTCCGGGCCTTCCTGGTGATGACCCTGATCGTCATGCCCTCGGTGATCCTGCCGGGCATCGGCACCGACACCAAGCAGATCGTCGCGCTGGTCGCGCTGTTCGCCGGGGCGCTGGTGTTCTTCGAATACAATGCTGTCTATCCCAGCCTGATCGAGTTCCGTGACGGCGCGCCCTACAATCGCATCCGCTATCTGATGATGCTGACCGTCGTGGTCTTCCTGTCAGCCATCGTCGCCGACCTGGAAGCCTCGACAACCGTCACCCGGCTGTTCCACGCCATCGGGCTGATCATCGGCACGGCGCTGGATTTTCCCTACTCGCCGGTGCGCCTGGCCAGTTACATGCTGGCCGACGACGCCAGCGCGACCCAGGTGGCGATGGTCAAGGTGGCGGCCGGCACTGCCTATATCGTCTCGCTTTTCTCGCTGGCGCTGTTCGTCATCGTGCTGAAGCTGGCCGGCTGGCCCTCGACGAAAAGCGCGTTCAACGTCTGGGTGAACCTGCCCACCTTCGAGCCCACAGCCGGCGGCGATGTCGTGGACCGGCTGGTGCGGGATTCGCATGCGAACCTTGCCATCGGCTTCCTGCTGCCCTTCGTGATCCCCGCGCTGGTCGCGGTGCTGACCCGGGGCATCCCGGCCGAGACGCTGACCTCGCCGCAGACGCTGATCTGGACGATGGCGCTGTGGGCCTACATGCCGGCGGCCCTGATCATGCGGGCGGTCGCCATGGCGCGGATCGCCGACATGATCCGGGTCAAGCGTGCGGCGAAGCTGGCCGTCCTTGGCGCGATCGAGCCCTCGGCGCTGGGCAAGGATGACGACGAGGACGACGACGATCTCTAGGCTCGGCAAAAGGGTCATGTCCCTGCTTGTCGCCCTCGCGCTGCCGGATGGCGCCGCGCTTGCCGAGACCCTGCGCATCGCGACCTGGAATGTCGGGCTTGACCGCAAGGGTCCGGGCCTTCTGGTGCAGGACCTGGAGGAGGGCGGCGACCCGCAGATCGCCGCCGTGGTCCGGGTGCTGCGCGCGCTGGACGCGGATGTGGTGCTGCTGACCGCCGTGGATTACGATCGGGGCGGGGTGGCCTTGCGGCTCCTGGCCGATCGGCTGGCGGCGGCCGGAGCCGACTATCCGCAGCACTTCGCCTTGCGACCGAACACGGGAATGCAGACCGGCTTCGACGTGGACGGCAACGGGCAGAGGGGCGATCCGCGCGATGCGCAGGGCTACGGGCTGTTCTCGGGCCAGGGCGGCATGGCGATCCTGTCACGCCTGCCGATCGACTTTGCTGCGGCGCGCGACTTCTCGGGCTTTCTCTGGCGCGATCTGCCGGGCACGCTGGCCGACGATCCTGCCGGGCTGGCCGAGGTGCAGCGGCTGGCAACCACGGGGTTCTGGGACGTGCCGGTCATGACCGGGGCCGGGCCGCTGCATCTTCTGGCCTGGCATGCGACGCCGCCGGTCTTCGACGGGCCGGAGGACCGCAACGGCCGCCGCAATCACGACGAGGCGGCGTTCTGGCGGCTGTTTCTGGACGGGGCGCTGCCGATGGCCCCGCCGGATGCTCCGTTCGTCCTGCTGGGCGACGGCAACCTCGACCCGGCCGACGGCGACGGGCGGCGCGAGGGGATCGGGGCTCTGCTGGCCTATCCCGGCCTGACGGACCCTTTGCCCATGGGCAGCCATGGCCGGGCCGAGCCCGCACACCGGGGCGATCCGGCCCTGGATACCGTGCTTTACGACGACCTCGGCGGGCTGAGGCTGGATTATGTCCTGCCGTCCTCGGCGCTGACGGTGATAGGGGCCGGGGTGCTGTGGCCCGCGCCGGACGATCCGCTCTGGCCCGATCTGCAAGCCGCGTCGCGCCATTTCCCGGTCTGGATCGAGATCACCCTGCCCTGATGCCCCGGGCGACAAGGTGGCGGGCGATCACCTCGTCCAGCGCCATGTCCTGCCAGTCCGGCAGCCAGCGGCGCAGCGGCGCGGGGTCGAGCGCATGCGGGTGGTCGAACAGGTAGAGCATCTCGCGCAGTTCGCGGGCCAGTTCCCAGACCGGGCTGGCCAGGGTGAAGATCCAGCGCGGGAAGCGCTTGATGCGCATGGGACGGCCCGACAGGCGGGTGATCCGGGCTGCGAGGTCGGAAATGGTGAAGGCGTGGCCGGCGAAGGGGATGTCGGCATAGGCGGGCAGCGCCT
>JBKBVC010000009.1:0-12042 GCA_046289805.1 Tabrizicola sp. | reverse complement strand
CCTGGTGTCGATCGTGCGCGGCCAGATCGCCGACCCGCACCTGGCGCGGAAAGTGGCCGAGGGGCGGCCGCAGGACGTGCGGGGCTGCATCTCGTGCAACCAGATGTGCTGGGGGCGGCGGAGCCGGGATTACTGGATCTCCTGCCTCATCAACCCGAGCGCGGGGCGCGAGTTCGAATGGGGCGGCGACCGGTTCGTCGCCGCGCCCGAGCCGAAGGAGGTGCTGGTGGTGGGCGCGGGGCCTGCGGGGCTGGAGGCGGCGCGGGTCGCGGCGGAACGCGGGCACCGGGTGGAGATCGTCGAGGCCGCGCCGGTGGTCGGCGGGCAGTTCCGGCTGGCGGGGATGCAGCCGCGGCGCGGGCAGATCCTGGAGCTGATGGACTGGTACGAGCGGCAGTTCGACAGGCTGGGGGTGCGGTTGCGGCTGAACACCTTCCTTGACGCCGAGGAGGTGGCGGCGCACCCGGCCGGGGTGGTGGTGGTGGCCACGGGTTCGCTGCCCGATGAAAGCGGCTTTCAACGCTGGGCGCCGGAGGAGCCGACCCTTCCGGGGATCGAGGCGGGCGGCGTCTGGTCGCCCGAGGCGGTGCTGCGGCGCGAGGCACGGCTTGGCGACGCCGTGGTGGTCTATGACGAGGGCGGCAACTGGCGCGGCGTGGGCACGGCCTGGGCGCTGGCAGAGGCGGGCAAGCGCGTCACCATCGTCACGCCCGAGCCATTCGTCGGCAAGGAACTGGCGCGGACTGCGGCGGACGGGGCGGTGCGCCGGCGGCTGGGGGCGCTGGGCGTGCGGATGCTGGCCGAGCACCGGCTGGTGCGCTGGCACGGCAACGGTGTGACGGTGCGGTCCTTCCTGACCGGGGAGGAAGAGGTGATCCCGGCCTCGGGCCTGGTGATGGCGACGACGAACCGGGCGTTCGATGTGCTGCCCGAGGCGATCGAGGGAAAGGTGCTGCACCGGATCGGCGACTGCGCGGCGCCAAGGCTTGCGGCCTATGCCTTCCATGAAGGGCGGAAGCTTGGCCTGTCGCTATGACGGCCGCCGCGGCAAGTCATTGATTGCAATGATTTGCTGCGCAGCATTCCCGCAGCATTCCACGCGCTTCGCTGCGCAGCAATTCAGCGCGGATCGCCGAAGAGAAGTGCGACCGCCCCCAGCAGCGAGGCGACCACGCCAAGAAGCGCGACGGTGCCGTATCCGGCGAGGGTCGTGCCGAGGGCAAAGCAGCTTGCCGCGATCACGTCGCCGGCAAGCCGCTGCAGCGCCATGAGCGAGGCCCCCGCCCCGGGACGGTCGGCCATGAGATCCTGCAGGTAGGCGATCGGGACCGTCAGCGTGACGGCCCCGCCCACCGCGGCGGGCAGGACGAGAAGCCAGACGAGGGGCGAGCCGGCCAGCATAGGCAAGAGCGCGACATGCAGGCTGTAGAGCGCCGCGCCGGCGAAGATCAGCCGGGTGCGCGGGATGCCCCTGGTCAGGCCGGGGATCAGCAGCATGAACGGCACTTCGAGGCCCGCCACCAGCCCGACATAAAGCGCCACGTCAGAGGTCGAGCGGCCGACATCGGGTACCATGACCAGCGAGACGATGGCCATGTAGACCGTCGAGGCGCTGAACACCGCGCCGAGGGCGATCACGCGCGCCGCGATGCGGGGGCGGCCCATCTCGGCCAGGGCAGCGCGGAAGCTCAGGCCCGAGGGGCGGTCGTCCCAGGGGGTGCGGCCGTCGGCGGGCCAGAGGCGCAGGACGGCGGCAAGCATCGCGGCGGACAGGACCAGCGCCACAGGGAAGATCGCGGCGACGGGCGCTCCGGCGGCGAAGGCGAAGGACCAGAGCGGCAGGACGACGACGAAGGGAAAGGCGAAGAGGGCGCGGATGACGGCCATGATGCCGTCGCGCTCTTCGGCCGGGTGTCGGGTTGCGGCAAGCCTGGCGAGCGCGAAGACCTGGCCGAAGGTGATGCTGCTGATCGGGATCAGCAGCGCGGCGGTCGCGGCAAAGACCCAGGGGCCGGGCGCGACCGACATCAGGAAGGCGCCGAGCAGAAGCGACAGGACGGCGGTCAGGATCACCCGCCGGCGGTTCGCGGTCTGGTCGGCCCGGATGCCGCCGATCACCGAGGCAGCGACCGAGGTAACGGACGACAGCACGAGCAGGACGGCGTAGCCATGGTCGCCGAAGCCGAAGGTGTTGACCGCGAGCGTCGAGAAATACGGGCCGAAGGAACAGGCGACCGCCCCCTGGAGGGCCATGACAATACCCGCGGCGCGCAGCGCCGGATCGGTGAGGCAGAGGCGGATGGCTGGCATGGCCAACTGGGTATCCCGGGCGCGGAGGTGCCGCAAGGTGGCGCGTCAGGCCCCGGAGGATTCGTCGCGAATCCCCGGGCTCAGGAGGGAATGACCTTTCCAGGGTTCAGGAGACCCGTTGGGTCGAGCGCCTGTTTCAGCGTCCGCATCACGTCCAGCGCCACCGGGTCCTTGCGGCGCTTCATCGAGGGCAGCTTGGACAGCCCCACCCCGTGCTCCGCCGAGAAGCTGCCGCCAAGTTCGGCCACGATGTCCTCGATGGCTTCCAGCACCCTGCCCTTCAGCGCCGTGTCGTCCCTGGTCGGATAGGCGGTGAAATGCAGGTTGCCGTCGCCAAGATGGGCGACAGTGATGGTGCGCGCACCGGGGTCGAGAGCTTCAAGCCGCTGGAGGGCCCCGGCAAGGAAACTGTCCACCTTGTCGAGCGGCAGGCAGACATCGGTATCGACCTCGGGATGCAGGCCGACGCCGATCTCGGCCGCCGCCTCGCGGCGCGCCCACATCGCCCGTCGCTGCTGTTCGTTGCGGGCGAGGATGGCATCGGTGACAAGCCCCGCCTCCATCATCTCGGCCAGGATGGATTCCAGCGTGACGACAAGAGGTATGTCGCCGTTCGCATCGGGGGCGGCCTCATGAGGAACGGTGGTGGCGGCCTCGATCAGGATCGTGACTTCGGGGATCGTATCGAAAGGCAGTCCCAGGTCGGGCCGCGCCTCGCGCAGGCGTTCGCAATAGGTGCGGGGCATGAACTCGAAGGCCTCGACCCGGCCGCCCGTGGCTTCCTGCATCCGGTTCAGCAGGGTCAGAGCATCGGGCAGCGAGCGCGCGGCCAGCGTGGCGGTGGCATGCGCCCTGGGGGAAGGGACCAGTTTCATCACGGCGGCGGTGATGATGCCAAGCGTTCCCTCGGACCCAATGAAAAGATCCTTCAGATCATAGCCGGAGTTGTCCTTGTGCAGCTCGGACATGAGGTTCAGGACGCGACCATCGGCGAGGACGACCTCGAGGCCGAGGCACAGCCCGCGGGTTGACCCATAGCGCAGGACGTTGGACCCTCCCGCGTTGGTGGACAGGACCCCGCCCAGCATCGCCGAACCCCTGGCTCCGAACCAGAGCGGGAAGTAGAGCCCTTCCCTTTCGGCGGCTTCGTGAAGGCGGGTCAGGATCACGCCCGCTTCTGCGATGACCAGACGCGCATCGGCCTTGACCGCGCGGATCCGGTTCATCCGCTCGAGGCTCAGCATCAGGCCGTCCTGCGTCATCGTGCCACCGACAAGACCCGTATTGCCCGAGATGGGCACGACGGGCACGCCATGCTGCGCAGCAATCTGCACGCAGGCGGCGACCTCGGCGGTCGATCCCGGCCGGACGACGGCAACCGGCCGGCCATCGTAGCGGCCCATCCAGTCACGGGCGTAGCGGCGGGTATCCGGGCCGGTAAGCACGTTTGCGGCACCGACCGCGGCGGCGAGGGCTTCGGTCAGTGCCATGCTAACCCTGCGGATAGGCAATCACCGACAGATAGCGGGCCGGCAGCTTGACCAGCACTTCCGGCCCATGCGGCGCGTCGGCGTCGAAGAACAGGCTGTCGCCGGGTTTCAACGGATAAACCTGGTCACCATGGCGATAGTCAACCTCGCCTTCCAGCATGTAGAGCAGTTCCAGCCCTTCGTGCTGAAAGGTGGGGAAGGTGTCGCTTTCGGTGGTAAGCGTGATCAGGTAGGGCTCGACCACCACCCCCGAGCTGTTCGAGCCGATATGGCCCAGCAAGTGATACTGGTGCCCCGCGCGGGTGCCGCGGCGTTCGATCTCGACATGATCCCCGGCCTTCACATGCTGCGCCTCGCGCCGCTCCTCATAGCTGCGGAAGAAGGCGGTGACAGGGACGGAAAAGGCATGGCTCAGGACCTGAAGCGTGGTCAGCGAGGGCGAGGTGTTGCCGTTCTCGATCTTCGACAGCATCCCGATCGACAGGCCGGTGACATTGGCCAGGTCGGCCACGGTCATCCCCTGCTGGCGGCGGAAGTTGCGGACCTCGCGCCCGATGGCGGCTTCGAGGTTGCGCTCGGTGATTTCTCGGACGCGGTGCGGGTCCTGGTCGAAGGCGGGCTTGCCGCGTGGCAGCGTCGACTTGGCAGAGCCGTCAGACATGGGTGAACATCCCAGGTGGAACCACTACGGGTGATTTCACTACAGGGAAACACGCCCACTATCAAGTGAAAGCCCTAGAAGGCGGAATGTGCCGCGGTTTCAAGCGCGTGCAGCAGGCTTTCCGCGCTGGAACGTGGGCCGTAGAGTCGGGCTGCGCCGGGTCCATGCTTGACCAGATAGACGCCCAGATGCTCGATCACCGTCCGGGTGGCAAATCCTGAAGGGACGGCCGGGAAATCCACATTGCACAGCCGCTCCATGAGCGGCGCAAGATCGGTGGCTGCAAGGTCGAAGGCGGCCCAGGCGTCGGTCTGCTCGGTCACGCTGGCGGCGTCGCCGAGAGCCGACTTCAGGTGGTCGGCGATGAGTTCGTGGGTCGCATGGGGGGCCTCTACGAACCACATCTCGGGGGCGACCCAGAAGGCGGAACAGGGTGCACCAGCCTGGTGGCAGGCGGGTCCGGGCAGCGGCACGCCTGCCTTCTGCGCTGCTGCCGAGAGGTCGGCTATGCGGCCCTTGCGGGCGGCAACAGAGGCCAGGGCGACATCGCAGCGTTCGGCGATGGTCAAAGGTCCGTGCGTGACGGTGACGGGCTCGCGCTTGCCCAGGGCGGTGAGGGGCTGGAGACTAGCCACGGAGACGCTCTCCTTCCGGGTCGAACATGTGGGGCGAGAGGATCTCGACCTCGGTGTCGAGGCCGGCAAGCAGGTTCACCGCGCGCATGCGCTGGCCGATCCTGCGGTCGCCGCCCTTGAGGTAGCCAAGCGCGATGTCGTGGCCGAGATGGGGGCTGTAGACCTTCGATGTCAGCCAGCCGAGGTCGTTCGCCGCCACCGGGGCGGCACCCTTCTCCAGGAAATGGCTGCCGGCGGTCAGCTTGGCCGCTGGATCGACCGGCTTCACGCCCACCAGTCGGTAGCCGTTTTCGTCCACCATCCCCTCGCGCTGGCTGAGGACCATGCCGATCGCGTCCTTCTTCTTCGACACCATCCTGCCCAGCCCCATGTTGAGCGCGGTGGATTGTCCGTTGAGTTCCCCGCCTGCGACATGGCCCTTCTCGACGCGCATGACGCCCAGCGCCTCGGTGCCATAGACGACCGGATCGAACTCCGCGCCCCTCGCCAGCATCTCGCGCAGAAGCGCGTCGCCATAGCGGGTGGGCACCGCGATCTCGTAGGCCAGTTCGCCCGAGAAGCTGATGCGGAACAGCCGCGCCCGCAGGCCGCCGCAGACGGTGATGTTGCCCGCGGCCATGTAGGGGAAGGCGGCGTCCGAGATGTCCTGATCGACGATTTTCTCCAGCAGCTTCCGCGCATTGGGACCGGCGACCGAGAACTGCGCCCAGGCCTCGGTCGTGGAGATGAGCTGCACGTCCATCTCGGGCCAGAGGCACTGGCGGCAGAATTCCAGGTGCCGGAAGACCGGCACGGCATTGGCCGTGGTGGTGGTCATCACATATTCATGCTCGCCCATCCGGGCGGTTGTGCCGTCATCGAAGACGATCCCGTCCTCGCGCAGCATCAGGCCATAGCGGCATTTGCCGACGGACAGGGTGCTGAACGTGTTGGCATAGACCCGGTCGAGGAAGGCGCCGGCGTCGGTGCCCTGGATGTCGATCTTGCCCAGGGTGGTCACGTCGCAGATGCCGACGGATTTGCGGGTCGCCAGCACCTCCCGGTCCACCGACTGGCGCCACTCGGTTTCGCCCGCCTTCGGGACCCATTGGGTGCGGAGCCAGTTGCCGACCTCGACGAAGACTGCGCCCTGTTCCTTTGCCCAGTAGTGGCTGGGGGTCAGGCGGAAGGGCTTGAATTCCTTGCCTCTTGAGCGCCCGGCGAGCGCGCCCATGGCAACAGGCGTGTAGGGCGGGCGGTAGATCGTGGTGCCGGTTTCAGGGATCGACCGGCCGGTGAGTTCGGCCATGATGGCAAGACCGATCACGTTTCCGGTCTTGCCCTGGTCGGTCGCCATGCCCAGCGTGGTGTATCGCTTGAGATGCTCGACGCTGGTGAAGTTCTCCTGATGCGCCAGCTTCACGTCCTTGACCGTGACATCGTTCTGCTGGTCGATCCAGGCGCGGCCCTTGCCGTGGTGGACATACCACAAGGGTGAGATGCGGACCGGCGCATCCTCGGCATCCGGCAGGTCCGGCTTTGCGCCGGTCAGGCCCAGCGCCTCGATTGCCGCATCCCGCCCGGTGCGAAGGGCGCCATGGGTGGAGAACTCCCCCGCCGCCGCCCCGGCAACGGAGAGCCCGGGAGGCCCGCCCTCCCCCGGCACAAAGGCGGCAATGGACGGGTCATAGACCGGGCGTGAACGATGGTGCGAATGAATGTTCACATTCGGGTTCCAGCCACCGGAAACGCCCAGCGCGTCAACGCTGATGGTCCGGATCCTGCCGCCCCTGTCACGCACCGTGATCGCCGTCAGGCCGAGCCGGCCCTTCGTGTCGATCACCTCGTCGCCGTCGCGGCTGTCGATCACCGCCACGACCTCGACGCCCTTTGCCTTCAGGTCCGAAACGGTGCGCAACCCGTCATCATTGTTGGTGAAGACCGCGACCCGCTGCCCCACGGCAACGCCCCAGCGGTTCGCATAGGCCCGGAGCGCCCCCGCAAGCATGATGCCGGGACGGTCGTTGTTCTCGAACGCGATGGGGCGTTCGGTGGCCCCTCCGGCGAGGATCGCTCGCTGGCTGTAGATGCGCCACAGGATCTGGCGCGGTTTGCCCGGCGGAGGGACCGGCAGGTGATCGCTCACCCGCTCGACCGCACCGTAGATGCCGTGGTCGAAGGCGCCGATGACCGTGGTGCGCGTCATCAGGCGGACGTTGCGCATCGAGGCCAGTTCGGCGACGACGGCCGCCGCCCAGTCGGCGCCGGAGGTCTGACCCACCTCGAAGGTCTCGGCATTGAGCCGCCCGCCCATGCGGAAATCCTCGTCGGCAAGGATCACGCGCCTGCCCGCCCGGCCCGCGGTCAGCGCGGCCATCAGGCCGGCGGGCCCCGCGCCGATCACCAGCAGATCGCAATGCAGAAAGCCCTTGTCGTAGGCGTCCGGGTCCTCCTCGCGGCTGACCGAGCCGAGGCCCGCCGCGCGGCGGATCATCGGCTCGTAGACCCTTTCCCAGAATGAGCGGGGCCACATGAAGGTCTTGTAGTAGAACCCCGCCGCGAAGAAGGCCGAGAGCCGGTCGTTGATGGCCATGGCATCGAAGCGCAGGCTGGGCCAGCGGTTCTGGCTGTTCGCCTCCAGCCCGTCGAACAGTTCCGCCACGGTAGCGCGCGTGTTCGGCTCCTGCCGGGCGCCGGTGCGGAGTTCGACCAGCGCGTTCGGTTCCTCCGACCCCGCCGAGATCGGCCCGCGCGGGCGGTGATACTTGAAGCTGCGGCCCATCAGGCGGACGCCGTTCGCCAGGAGCGCCGAGGCCAGCGTATCGCCAGGGTGGCCCGTGTAGGGCAGGCCGTCGAAGGTGAAGCGAAGCGTCCTGGTGCGGTCGATCTGGCCGCCTTCAATGCGATGCGACTGGGTCATTTCGTGCGCCCCCGGGCCCGTGCCACGTCGCGGGCGAGTTCGACCTTGGTGATCTCGTGCGTCACCGTGTTGCGGGTCACGACCAGCCAGGACCGGTCGCCCTGTTCGTGATACCAGAGCTCACGATGTTCGCCGGCAGGGTTGGTGCGCTGGTAGAGATAGTCGTGGAAGGCCTCGACCCCGGCGGTCATGCCATCGGGCCGGTCGATTAGCGATGCGTCGCCGAGATAGACGAATTCCTGCGCATCGCGGGGACCGAGGATCGGATGGTGAATGATCATTCGCTTGTTCCGTCAATGCAGGTTCGGGGTCGCGCCCTGGCCCTTTTCGTCGATCATCAGCCCCTTGAGGAACCGGTCGAAGCGGTAGGCTTTCGCGGTCGGATGCGGTTCGTCGCGGGCGAGGAGATGCGCAAAGCACCAGCCCGAGGCCGGGGTGGCCTTGAACCCGCCGTAGCACCAGCCGCCGTTGAAATAGAGGCCCTCGACAGGGGTCTTGTCGATGATCGGCGAGCCATCCATCGACATGTCCATGATCCCGCCCCAGGTCCGCAGAAGCCGCACGCGACCGATGGCGGGCATCAGCGCCATGCCGCCCTCGGCCACGTCCTCGATCACCGGCAGGTTGCCGCGCTGGGCATAGGAGTTGTAGCCGTCGATGTCGCCGCCGAAGACGAGGCCGCCCTTGTCGGACTGGCTGACGTAGAAATGCCCGGCGCCGAAGGTCATCACGCCGTCGATCAGCGGCTTGAGGCCCTCGGAGACGAAGGCTTGCAGGACATGGGACTCGATGGGCAGACGCATCCCGGCATGGGCCATGACCTTCGAGGACGACCCGGCGACGGCCACGCCCACCTTCTTCGCGCCGATGTAGCCGCGCGTCGTCTCGACACCCCGGATGCGCCCCTGCTCGATCCGCATGCCGGTGACTTCGCAATTCTGAATCAGGTCCACCCCGCGCTGATCGGCGCCGCGCGCATAGCCCCAGGCGACCGCGTCGTGCCGCACCGTGCCGCCGCGCGGCTGCATCAGCGCGCCCTTGATCGGGAAGCGGGCGTTGTCGAAGTTCAGCCAGGGATACATCTGGCGGACCTCGTCGCGCGACAGAAGCCGCGCGTCCGCCCCGTGCAGGATCATCGCATTGCCGCGCCGGATGGCCGCGTCGCGCTGCGCATCAGTGTGGATCAGGTTGATGATCCCGCGCTGGCTGACCATGGCATTGTAGTTGAAGTCCTGCTCCAGCCCCTCCCAGAGCTTCAGCGAGAACTCGTAGAACGGCTCGTTCCCGTCGAGCAGGTAGTTCGACCGGATGATCGTGGTGTTGCGGCCGACGTTGCCGCCGCCGAGCCAGCCCTTCTCCAGCACCGCGATCCGCGACTGCCTGAATTCCTTGGCGAGGTAATAGGCCGTCGCCAGGCCATGTCCGCCGCCACCGACGATGATGTAGTCGTAGTCGGGCTTGGGTTCGGGGTCGCGCCAGACGGGTTTCCAGCCCTTGTGGCCGGTCAATGCCTCGGCGATGACCCGAAATCCGGAATAGCGCATCGGCCTTCTCCTGCTTTGGGGCCGGTTGTAGGCCCGTTTCGGCGCAGGATGTCGGCGGTTTTCGCCATACAGGTCGCGGTTTTCGCCACGGCCCGGAGTCGGGAAGTCAAGGCTGGACGACGGCTTCGATGGCCGCGAAGGGGGACCAGGCGGGGGAGATCCTGGCAACCTCCTCCTGAACCCAGGCGAACAGGACCAGGATGGTGGTGGCGGAAAGAAGCATCTGCATGTTCAGGCCTCGGGTACGTTTTGTTCACGTCCCGTTCTGCCTGATTCTGGTTGCCGGTCAGTTAACCATCCGGCCGCTTCAGGCGACCAGCGCCTCGGCCTTCTTCAGGTCCACCGAGACAAGCTGGCTGACCCCCTGCTCCTGCATCGTCACGCCGAACAGGCGGTCCATCCGCGCCATGGTCACGGCGTGGTGGGTGATGATGAGAAAGCGCGTGTCGGTGCGGCGGGTCATCTCGTCCAAGAGGTCGCAGAAGCGGGTGACGTTGGCATCGTCGAGCGGCGCGTCCACCTCGTCCAGCACGCAGATCGGCGCGGGGTTCGCCAGGAACACGCCGAAGATCAGCGCCAGCGCGGTCAGGGTCTGCTCGCCGCCCGACAGCAGGGAAAGCGTCGCCAGCTTCTTGCCGGGCGGCTGGCAGAGGATCTCCAGCCCCGCCTCCAGCGGATCGTCGCTTTCCACCAGCACCAGCCGCGCCTCACCGCCGCCGAAAAGGTGCGTGAACAGCGTGGCGAAGTTCGCGTTCACCTGCTCGAAGGCGGTAAGCAGACGCTCGCGGCCTTCCTTGTTCAGGCCAGCGATCCCGGCGCGGAGCTTCTTGATCGCTTCCTCGAGATCGGCCTTTTCCGCCGCGAGGGCGTCATACTCGGCCTCGACCGCCTTCGCATCCTCCTCCGCCCGCAGGTTCACCGCTCCCAGCGCCTCGCGCTGGCGCTTCAGGCGGCTGACATCGTGGTCCAGCGTCTCGGCGTCAGGCATCTTGTCGGGATCGGTGCGCAAGGACGCAAGCAGTTCGTCCGGCGTCCGGTCGTCTTCCTCGGCGATGCGCTCGGCGGCCAGCGCCACGCCTTCGCGGGCGGCGTCCAGCCGGGCCTCGGCGCGGGCGCGGGCCTCGCGCGCCTCGCCGGCTTGGCGTTCGGCCTCGCGTTCGGCCATCGCGGCCTCGCGCAGCGCCCCTTCGGCCTCGGCAAGGGCGTCGGCGGCGCGGCGGCGGCGCTCTTCGGCCTCGGCGATGGCCTCGACCAGTTCGTCGCGCCGGGCGGCGATTTCTTCGGGCGCCAGCATGGCCTCGGCCAGTTCTGCCTCGGTCTCGGCACGGCGGGTGCCAAGTTCCTCGGTGCGGCGCGCGGCCGTCTCGAGCCGGTGCTTCCAGCCGGACAGTTCCTTCACCGCTTCCTGCCGCCGCCGCACCCGGGCCTCGCCTTCGCGGCGGACCTCGTCCTGAGCCGAGCGGCGGGTCATCATGGTGATCCGCGCGGCCTCGACAGTGATCTTTGCGGCCTCGACCGCACCCCGCGCGGCGTCCAGATCGCCCAGGTCGGCCATGGCCGCCTCTGCCTCCTTCAGCCGCGCGCGGGCGGCCATCGCCTCGTCCTCGAAGCGGCCGACGGCAAGCCGCGCCGCCTCGAGCTTCCCGCCGGCGATGGACCGGTCGGCCTCGGCGCGGGCCAGCGCGCGGTTCGCTTCGGCCAGACGGGCATCGGCGGCGCGCCGGGCGTCCCGTGCGCGCTGGTCGGCGCTGGCGAGATCCTGAAGCCGCGCCTGCAGGGCCTCATGCGCCTGCCGGGCGCCGTCGGCCCGGGCGGCGACCTCTTCGAGGTCGCGCTTCAGCTGGACAAGGCGGTTGAGCTGTTGCAGGCGCAGCGCGGCCGCAGAAGGCGCATCCTCGGCACCAGCGCGGAAGCCGTCCCAGCGCCAGAGGTCGCCTTCGACACTGACCAGCCGCTGGCCCGGCCGCAGGGCCGCCTGAAGCCGGAAACCCTGTTCGCGGCTGACCAGACCGATCTGGGACAGGCGGCGCGCCAGAACCGCCGGAGCCTTGACCCGGGCGCCCAACGGCTCGGCCCCGGCGGGCAGGGGCTGCGCATCGCCATAGGGAGCCAGAACCGCCCAGCCCGACCGTGCATCTCCCGCCACCTCGGGCGCGCGAAGGTCGTCGGCCAGGGCCGCGCCCAGCGCCTTTTCATAGCCCGGCTCCACCTCCAGCCGGTCGAGAAGCTGGTGGCCTGCCTGCGCTTCCCGCTCCACCAGCCGCGCGAGCGCCGCAACTTCGGCCCGCAGCGCCGAAGCCTCGCCTTCCGCGGCCGACCGAGCGGCGCGGGCTTCGGCTTCAAGGCCCTGGGTCTCGGCCCGGGCGGCCTCGGCCTCTTCCAGCGCGGCCTCGGTCGCCTCTGTCTCGGCCACGGCAGCTTCCTGCGCTTCTTCGGCGGCCGCAAAGGCCTCGCCCGCCGCTTCCAGAGCGCCGATCGCGGCAGCCACCGCCTCGCGCGCCGC
>JBKBVC010000407.1:0-2452 GCA_046289805.1 Tabrizicola sp. | reverse complement strand
CTTGCGGGTGGTGTAGGTGTAGAAGCCCGCCCGGCGCAGGTCGTAGGCCCAGGCCTTTTCCGGCGGCAGCACCTGCCGCCAGAAGCGGTTGAGATCCACCAGCCCCGTGCGGAACGGCGACAGGCCTGTGGCCAGTTCCGCCCGGCAGGGGGCGCAAAGCGGGATCGTCGCATAGGCATTGGAAAAGCGCACCCCCCGGTTCATGAGCCGGTCGAGGTTCGGCGTCTGGATGCGCAGCCCGAAGGTCGTCCGCCAGGTAAAGACATCGATCATGTCATCCACCCAGATGACACAGATGTTGTCTCCCCGGATGCTGTCCGCGTCGAAGGCCATCTACAGGCCCGTCAGCCTCAGCCGCGCCGGCAGCGCCCAGCGCCGGACCGGCCCCGCGTCGCCCTCGCCGCGCAGCGCGCCGCGGTTCGCAGGGCCAGGCCCCGCCCAGGGCGCGGCGGCATGGGCATAGGTGACGAAGACCTCGCCTTGCGGTCGGGCCGAACAGGTCAGCAGCACTGCCTTGGTATCGGCGGGGTCGATGGCGACGCCGGTCAGCACCGCGCCATTCGTCACACCCTCCAGCGCGAATCCGGCCAGCGGCCCCGCGGCGAAGGGGTCGTCCGGGTCGATGACCAGCGGCTCCTGCGCCTCGCAAACCAGGCGGATCGCCTCGCCGGTCCATTCCGCCAGCTGGATCGTCGGGCACAGCCACTTGCCCCCGCCGTGGACCGCCAGCAGCGCCTCGGCCATGACCAGGGCCTTATCGGCGCGGCCGGTCTCGGTCAGCCGGCCGGTGTCGTCCATCGCGAAGGCATAGGAGGGCGCGGCGATGACCAGCCGGTGATCGGCATGGTTCCAGGACAGCTCCCACTGGCCCTCCAGCCCCGGCCCCCGGGTGATGTCCTGCGTGCCGCAGTCGAAGGCGGTCAGAAACACCGGCCGGGCAAGGCCCGCCTTCGCCAGGCCGCGGGTTATCCGCTCCATCAGCGCGATCATGCCGTCGCGATAGGCCACCGGATCGCCGGTCAGATCCTCGAGCGTATAGTCCAGCACCACGGCAAGCACCTGTGCGCCGGTGCCCAGCCGCGCCGCCGCCGCGACCAGATTGCCGCAGGCGCGGTCGAGGTTCGCCACCGCGAGCCCTGCGCCCAGATCATGCGCCGAGGCCGCCATGTCGGTTTCCGTCCGCACCATGATCAGCGGCAAGGACCGGCACTCGGCCCGGCGGCGGGCCAGGATCTCGTCGGCGATCAGCGCCTCGACCGTCAGCTCGCGCAAGGGCTCCAGCGCATCGGTCGCCGCTGCCTCGCCCTCGCCGCCCATGCCCACCGCGCCGATGTCGTCGGCCGGGGCCAGCACATGCCGCGGGAACCGCGCCGGGCCTGGATTGCCCAGTCCCGCCCGCGCCCCGCCGATCCCGAGGATTGCCATGAGCGGCCCCCGCGCCTCGGCAAGGATCGCGCCGCCTTCGACATGCCGGCGATAGCCGCGCGGGCCGTCGGCACCGGGCAGATTGGCCTGGAAGAACAGCCAGTCCCCTTCGCGCCGCGGCGCCCAGAGGTCGATGTCGTCGGGGAGGTCCGGCAGGGGGGGCGGTGCGGCGGCGGCGGTCGCCCCCTGGGGCAGCTCCAGCCGCGCGGCGATGTCGGCGATCACCCGGTCGGACAGGCGCAGGATCAGGCCGGTCTCGTCATAACGGACCACGTCGCCGTTCTCGGCGCGGATCAGGATGCCTTCACGGGGGTGCTCGCCAGCCATCAGAACAGCACCTTGAACCTTTCGGGCAGCCGATAGACGCCAGGCGGCCGCGCGCCGCCCGGCGCCCAGTAGACCACCTTCTTCTCGCGCCAGCCCTCGACCATCTCCTTGCGGAATTCGGGGAAGTCCACCGTCTCGGCCCTTGGCGTCTGCTTCGACAGTGCCTTGTAGGTGTCCCAGGCGGTGTCCCAGCCGGTCTTTTCCCGATCCACCTCGCCCAGCGCCCCGGACTGGATCACCCGCTGCTCCCGCCGCCGGGCCAGCCGCGCCTCGGTCATGTCGTGGTCGATGAAGCGCAGGTGGAACAGGTAGAGATGCGGGTCGAGGTGCAGCTTCGGGTGATTGGCGAAATGGCCGCCGGGGGCGATGTCGATGCGGTCGCGGGTGATGCAGGGCTTGGCGTAATTGGCGTTCAGCCGGAAGATGCGGCGCACGTCCAGGATGTTGCGCCCCTCGGTGATCGGCTCGGGTTCCAGCGTGGGGTTGTGCACCATCTCGATGGCGAAGGGGGTGACGACCTGCGGCCCGCCCTTTACCGCATATTGCTCCAGATAGCCCGGCAGGCTGTCCGACACCGCGGGATCGACGCAGACGATCTCGTCCACGTCGCCCACCAGCACCCAGTTGTAATAGTTGGTGAAGCCCGAGGTCAGCCGCGACAGCATCTGCCAGCGCCGCTGGTTGAAGCAGTTCCGCGTCT
>JBKBVC010000406.1:0-2454 GCA_046289805.1 Tabrizicola sp. | reverse complement strand
GAGTTGGAGTGATCCGACCGCCCCGTCAACTGGTCCGAGGTGCATGGGATCCTGGGCGAGAAGGCGCAGCGCGCCATGGCCGCGCGGGGGGTTCCAGGAATGGACAAGGACCCGCGCTTCTGGGCCAGCGGGATCAGCCTGGTCGCGCACATGCAGAACCCGCATGCGCCCGCCGTCCACATGAACACCCGGATGTTCTGGACCCCCGGCGCCTGGTGGTTCGGCGGCGGGTCGGACCTCAACCCCTGCATCGAATACGCCGAGGACACCGCGCATTTCCATGCCGAGATGAAGCGCGCCTGCGATGCGCACAACCCGGACTATTATGACAGGTTCAAGGCCTGGGCCGACGAATACTTCTTCATTCCGCATCGCGGCCGGGCGCGGGGCGTGGGCGGGATCTTCTTCGACGATCTGAACACCGGCGACTGGCACCGCGACTTTGCCTTCACCCGCGCGGTTGGCGAGGCCTTCCTGCCGGCCTTCCTGCCGGTGACGGAACGCCGCGTCGAGACGCCGTGGACGGAGGCCGACCGCGAGGTGCAATTGCGGCACCGCGGGCTCTATGCCGAATACAACCTGGTCTATGACCGAGGAACGAAGTTCGGGCTGGAAACCGGGCATGACGCCAACGCGGTGCTGATGAGCCTGCCGCCTGTGGCCAAGTGGTACTGAGACCATGGCCGACATCACCGTGAAGGCCGCCTACGGCTCGGTCGTCGAGGACGAGGGGATGCTCTTCGTGGGCTTCGCCGAGGGCGAGGACGAGACGGACGGCTATGTCCTTTTTCGTCAGCCCGTCGGCGGCGGGCCGATCTGGTTCGAGGCAAGCGACGAGACCTTCGGGGCCGAGGATGCCGTCGAAAGCGTGGTGGCCGGGCCGAAGGGCTTCGAGGTGACGATCCGGGCAGAGAAACGGGCAGCCTGCGGTTTTGCGGCGACGGTGGCGGTCAGGGTCGGGCCGGGCTGCGAGGACGCGGCCGAGGCGCTTGCGGCACTGAGGGGGATGCTCGGGGATCTCTGGCGGGAATAGCTCATCGTGCGCCTTCGACTTCTCCCCGCGCGGTGCAGCGACGAGTGACGAAGTCATCGAGGAGCGTTGGTATGCTTCCAGACCGCATGACGTATGCGCGCGGTCTTGTAGGCGTCCAGCATCGCCATGGCCCAGACGAACAGCCCGCCCGAGACCTTGCCCACGAAGGACACCTCCGGCGCGGCGGTCTTCAGCGTGAAGCCGCCCAGCAGTACCGCGAAGCAGACGAAGATCAGCCCGCGCACCGGCTGGCGGTTCAGCACCTGCCCTACTCCTGGCAGAAGAATCGCCACGGCGAGGACGAGGTAGGGGTTCGGCGGCTGTTTCATGCCTGGTCCTTCAGGGCCAGCACATCCTGGCGGAGCGCGGCCAGCCTGTCGAGTAGGGGTTCCAGCCGCGACGGGGGCAGGGGTGTCCGGCCCATCTCGGCTTCGCGGAAGATCAGGTAACGGCCCCGGTCGGCTTCCTCGGCCAGGATCACGATGCGCAGGCCCCTGGGGGAGAGGACGAGTTCCTTGACGGTCGCATCGCGGAACAGGTCGGCGTGGTCGGCGATCAGCCGGGCCAGCGGCACCCGGGCCGCGTCATCTGTCCGGATGGCGATCTCGCGCGGCAGATGCGGCGGGGTCGGCAGCGACTGAGGCAGGCTGGCGAAGCGGGAGAAGGGTTCGTTGCCGGAAGGCCGGGCCATCAGGTCCAGCGTGGCGCCCAGCGGCATCGGTTCGGGCAGGCTGACCAGAACCCAAAGCGCGGGAAGCTTGCGGAAGGTCAGCGTGTCGGGGATGGCCTGAAGGTCGAAGGAAAGGCCCCCACGCCGGCCGGTCATCCGGGGGAAGCCGGTGGGTTGCAGCTGCGTCTCGCTGCTGTCGAACAGGGGTTTCACCGCGTCGAAGAAGGCGGCGCGGGCTGCCGTGCGTGCCCGCGTCTCGTGCACCAGCCGCAGGGCGAGCCAGAGGCCGAGGGCGGCAAGGACGAGGCCGAGGGGGACAAGCGGGAACATCGGGAAAGGCCCGCCCCGAAGGGCGGGCTGCTGTCTCAATAGCCCCGGGGTTTCGGCCAGGGCATGGTGAACTGCGCGCCCCGGTTCACGAAGCGGTAGCGCCAGAAGTGGAACCAGAGCGACACGACGATGTAGAAGCCGACCATCGCCACCAGCTGGGTCCCGTAGCCCAGGAACACCGCGAAGAAGGTCACGCCGCAGAGCGTCAGCAGCGTGATCGCGGGGATCGGATGGAACGGGTGTTCATAGCCGCGCTTGATCGTCTCGAGCGGCCATTTGCGCCGGAAGAGGATGATGTTCGAGCTATTCGGGAAAATGGGTGACGGGGTTTGAGAGGGCGGCGTATCGTGGCGGGTGCTGAAGCCTGCCAGAACTTCCAAAAGGAACGATACGCCATGGAGAAGACTACAGACATCGTCCC
>JBKBVC010000405.1:0-2464 GCA_046289805.1 Tabrizicola sp. | reverse complement strand
TGGGGACGGTGAACGTTCCCGTCGAAGGGCGGATCCGCAGGCTGGGGCAGTAGGCGGGACGGCTCCTCGCTCTCTTCGGTCGCCCTTCGCGGGGCGCTCGGAGGAGAAACCGAAGGCGCAGGACGAGGGGTCAGCGGCGGATGCCGTGCAGGGCGAGGTCGCGGCCTTCGTCGTCCCTGAAGAAGGCCATCCACTCCTCGGTTCCGTCCGGGTGGCGGTGGATCAGCTGCGGGGCGCCGGTGACGGGAACGCCCCGCTCCACCAGCCGGGCATGGCCGGCGCTGATGTCGTCGGTGGCGAGGTAGAGGATGTCGGCGTCCTCGCTGCGACCGGTTTCCTTCAGCATCAGCCTGGTTCCGCCGAGGTCGAGGAATGCCAGGCCGGGAAAGCGGTAGAGCAGGGGAACCTCCAGCCGGTCGTTCCAGAAGGCGAGAGCGCGGTCGAGATCCTCGACCCGGCGCGAGATCTGGGACAATTGCGGCATCTGCGGCGCCTCCGGTTGCGGTGCCCGGGTCAGCTTAGCACGTCTTGCACTGCTGCGGGATCGGGCACAGACTGACCCGATGTGCGGACGTTTCACCATCACCCATCCGATCGAGGCCCTGGCGGCGCTGTTCGATGCCGTGCCGGGCAACGACCTGCCCATGGTGCCAAACTACAACGTCTGCCCGACGAACCCGGTCGCGGTCGTGACGTCGGAGGACGGGGTGCGGCGGCTGCGCGCGATGCGCTGGGGCTTCATCCCGGCCTGGTACAAGGCGCCGAATGATGGCCCGCTGATCATCAACGCCCGGTCCGACACGGTGGCGACGAAGCCCGCCTTCAAGGCCGCGATCCGCGAGCGGCGCTGCATCGTCCCGGCCTCGGGCTTCTACGAATGGAGCGAGGGCGAGAACAAGGCGCGGCTGCCCTGGTATTTCACCCGCGCCGACGGGCAGCCGATGGCGCTGGCCGGGGTCTGGCAGCGCTGGCGCGACCTCGACACCGTGGCCATCGTCTCGACCGAGGCCGGCGTCGGCATGGCCGGGATCCACCACCGCGAGCCGGTGATCCTGGAGCGCGCCGACTGGCCGCTGTGGCTGGGCGAGGCGGGGCACGGGGCCGCTGCCCTGATGCGGCCCGTGGCGCCGGGCGTGCTGAACCCGCCTTGGCGGGTCGGTGTCGAGGTCAACTCGAACCGGGCATCCGGAGAGCGCCTGATCGCCCCGGTCGCGGCTTGAAGCGCGCCCGGCGAGGTGTTATCTGGCGGGCAGCGCGGGTGTTGTGTAATGGTAAGACCCTAGCCTTCCAAGCTAGAGACACGGGTTCGATTCCCGTCACCCGCTCCACTTCCCCCCCTTCACTCCTTGCCGCAGTTTCTGCGCCCCGCCCACGGTGGACATTTCCGGATATCCCTTGCAAGACAAGGGGTTGTTCTTGGGAGTTCAGGGTTTCTTAACCTGTCTCCGCGTCTCGACGGACCGTCGGTCGTCCAGCGTATCAGTCGGTGACAGGCAGGGAGTGCCCCGATGACCGACCG
This sequence comes from Tabrizicola sp., assembly GCA_046289805.1. Classification (GTDB taxonomy): domain Bacteria; phylum Pseudomonadota; class Alphaproteobacteria; order Rhodobacterales; family Rhodobacteraceae; genus Tabrizicola. The sequence goes on along the minus strand of JBKBVC010000405.1, from coordinate 945 downwards.
CGACAGCCCCGCGCATGACGATCATGGACCAGAGGGTCTGGCCGCCGACCTGCCGCATCTGACGCGGCGACGGCTGCTGGTGACGGGGCTGGCGATGGGCGCGGCGGCGGTTTCCTTGTGGGCAAGGCACGGGGGCGTGCCGACCATGCCGGGGACGATGCGACCCGCCTTGCCGACCGATCCGGGGTCGGGGCGTCTTTCCCTGCCGACGCGGACCAGGCAGGCCCCTTCCTGAGCTAGGCCTGGACCAGGGGGGCCGGCCCCGGGTCGGAAGCACCGGGGATCAGCGGCCAGCCGACGAGGCCGAAGCTGCCCAGTGCCTTGCAATCGGACGCTGCCGCCAGCAGGCCGCGCTGCCGTCCCATGCGGCGCTCGCGCCCGGCATCTTCCCGGTCGCCGCGCGGACACGTCAGGCCGCGACGTGGCCCTGGTGATGCACCATCACCGAAAGGACCAGCGCCAAGGCTCCGCGGCCGGAAAGCGAGAGGAAACGGCCCCGATCAAACAGCCCGCCGCACCGCGCGCAAAGGGCAGAGGCAGAGCAGGCGAGGGCGGCCAGGACCGCAGCACGGCGGTCAGAGATTCTCGACCTGCGGCATGCCGAGGACGTGGAAGCCGCCATCGACATGGATCACCTCGCCCGTGGTGCAGGCGCCGTAGTCCGAGCAGAGCCAGACTGCCGTGCCGCCGATCGCCTCGAGCGTGGCGTTCGCGCGGAGCGGCGTGTTGTCCTCGGTATGGCGGTAGGTGGCGCGGGCGCCGCCGATGGCCGAGCCGGCCAGCGTCTTCATCGGCCCGGGCGAGATCGCGTTGACGCGGATCTTCTGCGGCCCGAGGTCGTTGGCCAGATAACGCGTCGCCGATTCCAGCGCGGCCTTGGCCCCCCCCATCACGTGGTAGTTCGGCACCACCCGGTTCGAGCCCTGGAAGGTCAGCGTGATCAGC
>JBKBVC010000404.1:0-2474 GCA_046289805.1 Tabrizicola sp. | reverse complement strand
GTTCCGTGACCCCCTGGTCAAGCTTGGCCAGCATCGAGACCTCGCCGCCCTGCGGCGCGTAGGAGCCGATCAGGCCCAGCTGCGGCAGGAAGTTGCCGGTCAGCGACAGCGAGATGAAGATCGCCGGAATGGTGTAGGCGATGATCAGCACGATGTACTGCGCAACCTGCGTGTAGGTGATCCCCTTCATCCCGCCAAGCACGGCATAGGCGAACACCACCGCGGCCCCGATGTAGAGACCGGTGTCGGTGGAAACCTCCAGAAAGCGCGAGAAGGTCACGCCCACGCCGCGCATCTGGCCGATAACGTAGGTGACCGAGATCACGATCAGGCAGAGCACGGCCACCAGTCGCGCCGTCTTCGAGTAGAAGCGGTCGCCGATGAACTCGGGCACGGTGAACTTGCCGAACTTGCGCAGGTAGGGCGCCAGCAGCATCGCCAGCAGCACATAGCCGCCGGTCCAGCCCATCAGGAAGGCCGACTGCGTGTAACCTCCGACCGGGGCCAGCGCGATGATGCCGGCCATGGAAATGAACGAGGCCGCCGACATCCAGTCCGCGCCCGTCGCCATGCCGTTCATCACCGGGTTCACACCCTGACCGGCTGCATAGAACTCCGCGGTCGAGCCCGCCCGGGCCCAGATCGCGATCCCGATGTAGATGGCGAAGGTCAAGCCAACCACGATCAGGTTGAGGGTAAACTGATCCATCTGTCCCGCCCCCTATTCTTCCACGCCGTGATCGCGGTCGACCTTGTTCATCATCTTCGCGTAGATGAAGATCAGCGCGATGAAGACATAGATCGACCCGTTCTGCGCCATCCAGAACCCGAGGTCGGCGCCGCCGACCATGATGCCCTTCAGCGCAGGCCGAAGCAGGATGCCAAGCCCGAAGGAGCAGACGAACCAGACCGCCAGGGAAATCAGGATGATCCGGATGTTCGCTGCCCAATAGGCATTGGCAGAAGATTTGTCTGCCATGTGTACTCTCCCTTGTTTGCTTCCGCACCCCCGGGGGATCCAGGGGAACGGCCCCTCCCGTCAGGCTGAGACGCGCCCCACGATGTCGGCCAGACTGGCGCGGATACCGGCGATGGAGCCCATCGCCGGCACCCGTTCCAGAACGGACAGACGGTCGTAATGCGCGATCAGCGGTGCCGTCTCGGCGTGGTAGGCGGCAAGCCTGGCCCGCACCGTTTCGGCATTATCGTCGGCCCGGCGCCTGAACGCCGTGCCGCCGCATTTGTCGCAGGTCCCCGCCGTGGCGGGCTGCTTGAACTGGTCATGATAGCCCTCGCCGCAGGCGGCGCAGGTGTAGCGGCCCGAGACGCGGGCGACCATCGCCTCGTCCTCGACCTCCAGACTGATGGCCGCGGTGACCTTCCGGCCGGCCTCCGCCAGAAGCCTGTCCAGCGCGGCGGCCTGCGCCGCGGTGCGGGGAAAGCCGTCGAGGATCACGCCCCTGGCGACATCCGGCTGGGCCATGCGGTCCTTCAGGATCGCCAGCACGATGTCGTCCGACACCAGCTGCCCCGCCTCCATCACCGCCTTGGCCTTACGGCCCGCCTCGGTTCCCGCCGCAACGGCGGCGCGCAGCAGGTCGCCGGTGGACAGCTGGACCAGACCGAAGTCCTCTTCCAGCATCCGGGCCTGCGTGCCCTTGCCCGCGCCCGGGGGGCCGAGAAGGATGATGACCGGACCCACCGCCTCAGCCCCGGTTCATCCGGTTGGCGATCAGGTCGTCCACCACCGACGGATCGGCCAGCGTCGAGGTGTCGCCGAGGCTGCCGAAGTCGTTCTCGGCGATCTTGCGCAGGATGCGGCGCATGATCTTGCCGGACCGCGTCTTGGGCAGGCCCGGGGCCCACTGGATCAGGTCCGGCTTGGCGATCGGGCCGATCTCCTGACGGACCCAGGCCTCCAGCTCCTTGCGCAGGGCGTCCGAAGGCTCCACCCCCTTCATCAGCGTGACATAGGCATAGATGCCCTGCCCCTTGATGTCGTGCGGATAGCCCACCACGGCCGCCTCGGCCACCGCCTCGTGCGCCACCAGCGCCGACTCGACCTCGGCCGTGCCCATCCGGTGGCCCGAGACGTTGATCACGTCATCGACCCGGCCGGTGATCCAGTAATAGCCATCCGCATCGCGGCGGCAGCCGTCGCCGGTGAAGTAGAACCCCTTGTACTGGCTGAAATAGGTTTCCTCGAACCGCTTGTGGTCGCCCCAGACGGTGCGCATCTGGCCCGGCCAGCTGTCGGCAAAGCAGAGGACGCCTTCCGTCTCGGTGGCCTCCTGCACCGCGCCCGAGGCCGCGTCCAGCACCACCGGCTGCACACCGAAGAAGGGCTTGGTGGCCGAGCCGGGCTTGGTCGGGATCGCGCCGGGCAGCGGCGTCAGCATGTGCCCGCCGGTTTCGGTCTGCCAGAAGGTATCGACGATCGGCAGTTTCCCCTTGCCGACATGGGTGTTGTACCA
>JBKBVC010000403.1:0-2474 GCA_046289805.1 Tabrizicola sp. | reverse complement strand
CCGACCGGCTGGTCATGATGACGGCGACGACCAAGACCTTCAACATCGCCGGCGCCCATATCGGCAACGTCATCATCGCCGACCCGGCCCTGCGCAAGACCTTCGCGGGAACGATGAACGCCATGGGCATCTCGCCCAATTCCTTCGGGATGCACATGGCCACCGCCGCCTATTCGCCCGAAGGCGCGGCCTGGGTCGATGCGCTGATGCGCTACCTCGACGGCAACCGGCGGCTCTTCGACGAAGGCATCGCCCGGATCCCCGGCCTGCGCTCGACCCCGCTTGAGGCGACCTATCTTGCCTGGGTCGATTTCTCGGGCACCGGCATGGCCCCGGCCGAATTCATCGGGCGGGTCGAGAAGCAGGCGAGGATCGCCACCAACCACGGGTCGGCCTTCGGCACCGGGGGCGAGAATTTCCTGCGCTTCAACCTCGCCTGCCCGCGCGCACAGGTGGCCGAAGCGATCTCCCGTCTGGAAAGGGCCTTTGCCGACCTGCAATGATCCGCTACCTGCGCCTGCTTATCTATCTTCTCCTGCTGGTGGGCCTGGGGTTCATCGCCGCTTCGCTTTACAGCCCGCCGGTGCCTATGCCGGCACCACCGCCGCCACCGCTGAGCGGGACGGTGGACCGGATCGTGATCGAGAAGGCGGCGCGGCGGATGCAGCTGATCCAGGACGGCAGGGCCGTGCGAACCTACAGCATAGCACTGGGTTTCGCACCGGAAGGGGACAAGGAGCGGCAGGGCGACGGCAGGACGCCCGAGGGCGAATTCACCATCGATCGGCGCAATTCCGAAAGCGCCTTTCATCTTTCGCTCGGCCTCGATTACCCGCGCCCCGCAGACCGGGCCCGGGCGGCCAGGGCCGGCTATTCCCCGGGCGGCGACATCTTCATCCACGGCCAGCCGAATTCCTTGCCCGAAGGCTTCAAGCTGCGGGGCGACTGGACAGCAGGTTGCATCGCCCTGACCAATGCCGAAATGCGCGAGGTCTGGGCCGTGACGCCGCTCGGAACCCGGGTGGAAATCCGCCCATGAGGCGCGTCGATGACTTTTTCACGCCTCACCGGCCTCGCGACGAGAAGGCGCATGAGGAGGTCCGGATCACCCTTTCGGCAGATAGCCCACCGGCGCATTCTCGTCGCGCCAGAAGTCCAGGGGAGCCCGCTCCGATACCGCAGTCGCGCGCTTGAAGTCGCAGACCAGTTCGCCGTTGTCGATGCCGGAGGCCACGATCAAGCACTGGAACACATGGCGCGACCCGTCATAGACATCGACCAGCCCGCGCAGCTTGCCGGGCGAGAAATCGGCGTCCAGGGCAAAGCCGCTGTCCCAGAACCGCAGCACCGGAAAGACCGCGTCGCCGACCTGCACCCGCAGCCGCGACTTGCGCTTCTGGTCGCGCTTGCGGGCGGCCTCCAAACCCTCGCGCACCTCGGTTGGCAGAAACTCAAGCATGGAAACCTCACCCTCTCCCCAGGCGAAAATCTTGGGGCCGATCCGCAGAAAATCAAGCTGCCACAAGGGTATTACCGGAATGTGAAGCCCGTGCTGCGTCCGCGGCACCACGCCTGACAACTCACGGTTGAGGCCACCCGTTCCAGCGATGCTGCGCGGCGAAGCCGCAGCATTCGCCCGGATGTGCTTGCGAATCGGCGCGGGTGGCTGAATAGCCCTGCGCATGATCCTGACCGTCGCCCTCCTCCTTGACGCCGCCTTTGGCGAGCCGCGCTGGCTCTGGGATCGCTGGCCGCATCCGGCCGTCCTGATGGGCCGCCTCGTCGGCTGGTGCGATGCCCGCTTCAACCGGGGCGCACAGCGAAAGATCAAGGGCACGCTGGTTGCCGTCGCTCTCACCCTGACCGGCCTTGCAATCGGCTGGCTCATTCATCTGATCCCGGACCATGGTCTGCTCGAGTCCCTCGCCGTCGCCATCCTGATCGCGCAGAAATCATTGGTCGAGCATGTGCGCGCGGTGGCCAATGGCCTGCGCCGCTCGCTGGCAGAGGGCCGCCGGGCCGTCGCGATGATCGTCGGTCGCGACACGGACCAGATGACCGGACCGGACGTGGCCCGCGCCGCGATCGAAAGCGCGGCCGAGAACCTGTCGGACGGCGTCGTCGCGCCGGTATTCTGGTATCTGGTCCTGGGCCTGCCGGGCATCGTCGCCTACAAGCTGGTCAACACGGCCGACAGCATGATCGGCCATCTGACCCCGCGCCACCGCGACTTCGGCTGGGCCTCTGCGCGGCTGGACGATGTGCTGAACCTCATCCCGGCGCGGCTGACCGCGCTTTTGATCGCGCTGACCCATGGCTGGGTCGATCCCGCCCCGATCCTGCGCGACGCGCCCAAGCACCGCAGCCCCAACGCCGGCTGGCCCGAGGCCGCTCTGGCCCCCGTCCTGAACGTCGCGCTCTCCGGCCCCCGCAGCTACAACGGGGTGCGCAAGGACTATCCCTGGGTCTGGCCC
>JBKBVC010000402.1:0-2479 GCA_046289805.1 Tabrizicola sp. | reverse complement strand
AGGGCACGCGCATCATCAGGTTGGACACATGCCCGCCCACAGCCGCGCCCTTCCATACATAGTTCAGCAGGTCCTGGTCCAGGTTCTCGCCCGCCTGGACAAAGCGGAAGCGCGGCTCCACCCCCAGGCTTTCGGCGATGATCCGGCCGACCTCGACATCCACGCCCCTGGGCGTGCTGCCTTCCTGCCAGGAATAGGGCGGATAGTCCTCGTAGACCGCGATCTCGATCCAGCCGCGCTCCACGATCTCGTCAAGGGTCTGGCCCACGAATTCGCGCGGGGTGTTCTGCGGTCGGGCGCCGGGCTTGTGGTCCTCGCAGCGGGCCTCGGCCAGGCCCGCCGCCAGAAGCAGCGCGAGGATCGCCGCTCGCAGCATGTCAATGCGCCGCCGAGAGCCCGATCGTCAGCATCTCGGCCGCGTGCTTCTTGGCCTCGGGTGTCCCGTCCAGCGCCAGCGCCGCCCGCAGCGCCGCGCTGTCGGCCTTCGGCGCGCCCGAGGCGGTGACGACCCCCGCGGCGATCTCCATCAACTCCGCCTTCAGCGCCGCCTCGTCGCCGCCGCCGGCGGCCAGCTCGTCGCGGATCGCGCTCAGCCGGTCCTTGTGCGCCTCAAGCGCGCCGTCCTCGGGCCGGGTCTCGATATAGGTGCGGATCGCCCAGGCCGCCTTCTGGCCGAGGATCTCGCCGAAGGCCGGCATCTTCGTGGTGCCATCCTGGGTGTAGCCGTGCCGGAAGCGTTCGGCGAACCATTCGTCGCCGTATTCCGCCGCCTCGAGGAAGCGCAGGTCGGGCGCCAGCCCGCCCGAGACCACGCCCAGCCCGTGACAGCGCGCGCAGTTCTGGTTGTAGCCGGAATCCCCGATCAGCACCGCCTGCCACCAGACCTCTTCGCCCACCTTGTCGGCGCGATAGGGGTTTTCGGTCAGCCACTCCTCGCCCACATCCGGCAGCGCATCGGTGTTCACCGGCTGCGGGGCGACATCGCCGTGGGCGAAGGCCAGGCTTGCCGTCACGCACAGGGCAAGGCCCGCGATCGGAGCACGTTTCATCGGTGGGTCCTCCCTCATCATCCCGGGTCAAGGGGTAACCCCAGCGTCCTCGCCCCGCCATTCGACCAAGGTGCAAGCCGACCCGCTCGCCCCTTCGACGATGGTCGTATTGGCCTCTCTCCCCCGCCTGCCCCAGGCTACCGGGACCGGAGGGAGGGAGGGCTCCATGTTCCGCCTGCTCATCACCATCGCAACCCTGGCGGTCGCCACCCCCGCGCGCGCAGACCTTCCGGTGGCGATCACCTACCTGCGGCTGGAGGTGGACCGCCCGCCCGTCCTGTCGAACCTCGACCCGGTGCCCGAGGATCTGGGCATCGCCGGCGCCGAGGTTGCCCTCGCCGACAACATGACGACCGGCAGCTTCCTCGGCCATGGCTACAGCCTGGCGCTCGTCTCCGTCCCGCCCGGCGGAGATCTGGCCGCCGCCGCGCGCGAGGTGCTGAAGACCTCGCGCCTGATCCTGATCGAGGCCGATCCCGCCGCGATCCTCTCGGTCGCCGATCTGCCCGAGGCGCGGGACGCGCTCCTGTTCAATGTCGCCTCCGGTGCCGGGTCGCTCCGCTCGGCCGATTGCCGGGCAAACCTCTTGCACACGATCCCCGAGGATGCGGCGCGCGCCGATGCGCTGATGCAGGTGCTGCAACGCAAGCAATGGCAGCGGACGGTGATGATCACCGGCCCCAAGCCCGCCGACCAGGCCTTCGCCGAGGCGCTGCGCCGCGCGGCTGCCAAGTTCGCCATCACCATCGCGGCCGAAAAGGAATGGACCTTCGACACCGACCTGCGCGACAGCACCATGGACGAGGTGCCCCGCTTCACCCAGGACTTCCCCGAGCACGACGTGATCCTGGTGGCGGACGAGACCGACGATTTCGGCCGCTACATCGAACACAACGGCTGGCTGCCCCGCCCCGTCGCGGGTTCGGACGGTCTGGTGCCCACCGCCTGGTCCCATGTCATCGAAAGCTGGGGGGCGGTGCAGTTGCAGAACCGCTTCGAGGATCACGCCAACCGCAACATGCGCGGCCAGGACTATGCCGCCTGGATCGCCATCCGCGCCATCGGCGAGGCGGTGACGCGCACCAACTCGAACGATCCGGCGACGCTGCGCGCCTACCTTCTGAACCCCCAGTTCCAGATGGACGGCTTCAAGGGCCGCGGCCTGTCCTTCCGCGCCTGGAACGGCCAGCTCCGCCAGCCGATCGCCGTGGTCAATGCCCGCGCCCTTGTGACCCTCGCCCCGATCGAGGGCTTCCTGCATCAGCGCAACGAGATGGACACCCTCGGCCTCGACCAGCCCGAATCCGCCTGCACCGCCTTCACGGAGAACCCATGACCCGCACACTGCCTGCGCGCACCGCACCTCCCCTCCCCCTGGCGGGGAGGGGATGGGGGAGGGGGGGTGCCACCCTTGCCGCGACGCTCGCCCT
>JBKBVC010000401.1:522-2489 GCA_046289805.1 Tabrizicola sp. | reverse complement strand
GGGCGAACTTGTCCTCGACCGGGAACTCGGTGTCCACGATGCGGGTGCCGGCCTCGACCATTTGCGGCAGGCGGTGATAGGCCTGCGGCCCCACCACCAGATCGACCACCGGAGCGCGGCGCAGGATTTCCTCGCCCTCGGCCTGGGCGACGCAGCCCGCGACGCCGATCTTCATCCCCGGCCGCTCTGCCTTGAGCGCCCGCAGTCGGCCGAGGTCGGAATAAAGCTTCTCCGACGCCTTTTCGCGGATGTGGCAGGTGTTCAAGAGCACCATGTCCGCCTCTTCCACCACATCGGTCGTGACATAGCCCTTCGCGCCCAGCGCCTCGGCCATGCGCTCGCTGTCATAGACGTTCATCTGGCAGCCGTAGGTCTTGACGAACAGCTTCTTGGCTTCGGTCATGGGCCGGGTCTCCTGGGATTGGGGGCTTCTAGCGCAACCGGCCCGCCACCTCAACGCTTCCGCCGCGACGCCCGCCCGGCCTTGCATCCGCCAGCCGGATCGCAGACCTTGGCGCCGTTCGCCACCAGGCCCCTGCATGCGCCACGCCAGTCTCACAGCCCTGTTCGACCGCCCGCCGCCCGGCTTTGGCAAGGGGCCGGTCGCGTTGATTCTGGCCGAGGACGAGGTCGAGCTGGCCTCGACCCTCGAGCACCACCTGAAGATCGGCTTCCGCGATGTCATCCTTCTCGCGCCCGAGGGGGTGGAAATCGGTCCGGGGCACGAGGCGCGCGTGCAGGTCGTGACCCACGATGTCTTTGCCGAAGAGGCGCTGGTGCAGGCAGTGAACCGGGCGATCCGGGCGCTGCCCGGCCGCTGGCTCTACTACTGCCACAACGCCGAATACCTGTTCTTCCCCTTCTGCGAGACCCGCCGCGTGGGCGAGATGCTCGCCTTCCATGCCGAGGAACGGCGCGAGGCGATGCTGACCTATGTCATCGACCTCTACGCCGGCGACCTTGCCGCCCATCCCAACGCCGTCAGCCTGACGGACGCCTGGCTCGACCGTTCGGGCTATTATGCGCTCGCCCGGAAGGACCCGGAGAACGACTGGCAGCCGAAGGACCGGCAGCTCGACTTCTACGGGGGCCTGCGCTGGCGCTTCGAGGAACATGTCCCCTACAACCGCCGACGGATCGACCGGATCTCGCTGTTCCGCGCGAAGCCCGGACTTGTGCTGCGGCCCGATTTCACCCTCTCGGAAGAAGAGATGAACACCCATTCCTGCCGCTGGCACAACAACCTGACGGCGGCGGTCTGTTCCTTCCGCGCTGCAAAGGCCTTGCGCACCAATCCCGGCTCCCGCCATGCGATCGCAACCTTCCGCTGGCCGAATTCGGTCCGCTTCGAATGGACCAGCCTGCAGCTGATGGAGCTCGGGCTGATGGAGCCCGGTCAGTGGTTCTGATCCGTCAGCCTTCGGCGAAGGGCACACGCAACATGCGGCAGCCGGGCTCGGGCGGCGCGTCCAGCACCGCCAGAACTTCCGGCGGGACCTCGCTCGGGTCGATCAGCGGTGGCTCGATGCAGTCGAGCCGGTGCCGGGCGAGATCGGCCTCTGCCTCGCCGGTCAGATCGCGGCTGCGCACCAGCACCACCGGGGCCGCCGTCGGCACCATTGCCCCGACCGCCGTCCCGGACAGCACACCGGTGATGAACGTCGCCCTTGGCAACTGGCCGGCGTTCAGCACCAGTAAGGCCAGGGCTTCCAGTCTGTCCTCGACCAGCAGCCCATAGACCCGGTTCAAGAGCAGCAATGCCCAGCCCTCGAAGGACGATCCCGCCGCGCCGGCGCGCATTTCGATCAATCCGTCCAGGGGTCGCAGCAGTGCGGCCATGCGGACGACCAGACTTGGGCGACTGAAGGATCGGTAGAACATCCGGTAGAAGCCGAAATACTGCGCGCCCCGCAGAGCCGTCTCCTGCCGGGCGGCGTCCAGCATGGCATGGGGAATCGGCAGACTGT
>JBKBVC010000401.1:0-512 GCA_046289805.1 Tabrizicola sp. | reverse complement strand
CCAATTCCCGGAAGGCCGCTGCCGGAGCCTCGAAGGCCAGGACCGTGAACCCCGGCAGCGCCTCTGCCAGTACGGCAGCGATCCGGGCCAGATTGTGCTGCGTCGGCCGCACCCGGCCCGCAATCCAGCGCGAGACGACCGACTTGTCCACGCCCACCGCCGACGCCAGCGCCGCGGGAGAGACATTCGCCTGCTTCATCGCCAGATTCAGCCTGCCGGCAAAATCGTCGGGGATATTCAACGCCGCACCCTTCCTGCACCCGGATGCAACAACTTGCATTTCAACACAACTCGCGACCCCGACTTGCAACTGGCACGTGCAGGAATGTCATGGCACAAGCTGCGAGTGCGTCAATTCCGTTAGGTATTGCGGCACACCTTTCGACCGAATCTTTGCGCAAATGCAACAGATCAATGGATTTTCTGTCCCGACACGGTGCCTGACAGCGCCGTCGGCACGCCGGATCGCCTATACCCAGGGGTTGTACGGCGTGCCTCTTTAGTTCGGGTTG
>JBKBVC010000400.1:0-2495 GCA_046289805.1 Tabrizicola sp. | reverse complement strand
GATCCCGGTGAATTCCTTGATCTTGCCTTCGCGCGCCAGCTTGTAGAGCCCCTTGCGGTCGCGGCGTTCGCATTCCTCGAGGCTCGTCGCCACATGCACCTCGACGAAGGCACCGAAGGTCTCGATCATCTCGCGCACGGCGCGGCGGGTGGCGGCGTAAGGGGCGATCGGCGCGCAGATCGCGATACCGCCGTTCTTGGTGATCTCGGAGGCGACATAGCCGATGCGGCGGATGTTGATGTCGCGGTGCTCCTTCGAGAAGCCGAGTTCCGACGACAGGTGCTTGCGCACCACATCGCCGTCCAGCAGCGTGACGGGCCGGCCGCCCATCTCCATCAGCTTGACCATGAGGGCGTTGGCGATGGTGGACTTGCCGCTGCCCGACAGGCCGGTGAAGAACACGGTGAAGCCCTGCTTCGACCGTGCCGGGCTGGTCTTGCGCAGCTCGGCCACCACCTCGGGGAAGCTGAACCACTCGGGGATCTCCAGCCCCTCGCGCAGGCGGCGGCGCAGTTCGGTGCCGGAAATGTCCAGGACTGTAGATCCTTCGGGCACCTCGTTCGCAGGGTAGTACTGGGCCTTTTCCTGCACATAGACCATGTGCTTGAAGTCCACCATCTCGATGCCGATCTCGGCCTGGTGGGCGCGGAACAGTTCCTGCGCGGCGTAGGGATCGTAGAAATCCTTGCCCTGGCTGTTCTTGCCGGGGCCCGCATGGTCGCGGCCGACGATCATGTGGGTGCAGCCGTGATTGCGCCGGATGATGCCGTGCCAGAGCGCCTCGCGCGGGCCGGCCATGCGCATGGCGAGGTTCAGAAGCGACAGCGCGGTGGTCTGGGCGGGATACTTGTCCAGCACCGCCTCATAGCAGCGGACGCGGGTGAAATGGTCCACGTCGCCCGGCTTGGTCATGCCGACGACCGGGTGGATGAGGAGGTTCGCCTCGGCCTCGCGGGCGGCACGGAAGGTCAGTTCCTGGTGCGCGCGGTGCAGGGGGTTGCGGGTCTGGAAGGCCACGACCTTGCGCCAGCCCAGCTTGCGGAACAGCGCGCGGAGTTCGTTGGGCGTGTCGCGGCGGGACTTGAAGTCGTAGTGCACGGGCGGCTGGATCCCGGTGATCGGACCGCCCAGATAGACCTTGCCGGCCGTGTGGTGCAGGTAGTTCACCGCAGGATGGGCGATATCGTCGGCGCCGAAGACCTTTTCCGCTTCGACCGCCTTGTTCGGCACCCATTTGTCGCTGATCGACAGGATCGCCAGGATCACGCCTTCCTGGTCGCGCAGCGCGATGTCCTGGCCGGGTTCGACCTTGTCGGCGAAGGCTTCGGACACGTCCAGCGTGATCGGGATCGGGAACAGTGTCCCGTCGGCCAGCCGCATCCGGTCCACCACGCTGTCGTAGTCGGCCTGCCCCATGAAGCCCTTCAGCGGATGGAACCCGCCGTTCATCAGCAATTCCAGGTCGCAGATCTGACGCTGGGTCAGATCCCAGGAGGGCAGGTTGCCCGCCTCGATCTTCAGCTTCTGGGCAGAGTCGTACGAGACATAAAGCTCGGGGATCGGGGCATGGTTCGGCAGGGACATGATCGGACCTTTCACACGGGCGGCGGCCGCCTCTTGCGCGGGTCCGTAGCCTGACCAGAGGGCAGGATTCAAGCGACGGCACGGAGGAACCGGCAGAAAAGGCGGAAATGCCGCGACTTCGACTGGCGCCGGGCGGTTGTTCCAAGGCGGGCGATGCGGGGCGAACGGCGGACCGGAAACGCGACCTGTCCCGCGACAGAGTGTTTGCACCCGAGGGACCGCGTGGCCGCCCTGCACCGTTATCCTTGCGACCACGGCGTCGCCGGAATGAGACCGGGGATGACCGAAACTTCCCACCTTGCCTCTGCCCACGGGCGCCGCGCGCTGGATGCCGACGAAGCGGGCCTGGCACGACCACCTCGGCGCGGCGCTCTACCGGGCCACGGCCGAAAGGGACCGTCGCGCGGCGGCTGCTTCGCGTGGGGGGCAATCCGAAACCCGGGCCGACCTGGCGCGCAAGGCGCTGGAGATGAAGCGGGCGGCCGAGACCGGACCGAACCCGATGGTCGAGACGGGCGATGCGCTGCATCCGAAGGACTCCGACGCCAGCGGCGGCATGGCCGGACTTGCCGGGACGGCGCGCTGGTTCATGCAGGGGAGCTTCCCTCGCGCGAACGCTCGCGCACGCGCTGCTGACGCGGGCCTGTCGTCTACTGCGTCGCATCTCGCACTCGGCACACTGCCGACGAGAAGACGCTGTCGAACGAGGAGGGCGCTCTGGCAACCGGCTTCAGGCCAGATAGGCCCGGAAGCTGCGGATGACCTCTTCATAGACCGCGCGCTTGAAGGGGACGATGCTGTCCAGCATCTCGTCCGCGGTGATCCAGCGCCAGGTGGAGAACTCGGGGTGTTCCGTCGCGATCTTCACGTCCGAGTCCCGGCCGAGAAAGCGGAACAGGAACCACTTCTGC
>JBKBVC010000008.1:0-12406 GCA_046289805.1 Tabrizicola sp. | reverse complement strand
ATCCGAATGTCCGCGTCTCGATCCTGTCGCGGACCAGTGTCGAGATCCTGACCGGGATCGAGGCGCTGGACCTGGAGGCGGGGATCACCTACCTGGACAACGAACCCCTGGGCCGCGTCGCGCAGGTGCCGCTTTACACCGAGTTCTACCGGCTTCTGATTGCGCCGGGGTCCGAGATGGCCTCGCGCCGGCAGGTGAGTTGGGCCGATCTGGCCTCGGTTCCGCTGTGCCTGCTTACCTCGGACATGCAGAACCGCCGGATCGTCAACCAGCACCTCGGCGAGGCCGGGGTGATCGCCCAGCCGATGATCGAGTCGAATTCCACCATGGCGCTGGTGGCCCATGTGCTGACCGGTCGCTGGGCGTCCATCGTGCCGAAGAAGCTGGCCGACATGTTCGTGGCGGACGGGCGGCTCCACTCGATTCCGATTGTCGAGCCGGAGGCCGAGCATACCGTTGGCCTGATCGCCGCGCGGCGCGATCCGCAGACGCCGGTGTTGCAGGCCCTGATGGATGAAGCAATCCGGCTGTTTCGATAGATCCAGACTATCGGTTGACGGCATATCGACATTGAAATGCCTATCGTTCCGGGCGTATACCCTGGTATGCCAGCCAGAGGTCTGCCCGCATGCTCGATTCTCATGTCCTGTCCGACCGGATCGCCGAGATCCTTGAAGCGCATCAGGGGTTGGAGGGACCTCTGCTGCCGATCCTGCACGCAATCCAGGAGGCCTTCGGTTACATCCCCGAAGCCGCCATCCCGCAGATCGCCAAGGCGCTGATGCTGTCGAAGGCCGAGGTGCATGGCGTGGTCAGCTTCTACCACGATTTCCGGGAAAAGCCGGCGGGGCGGCATGTGCTGAAGCTGTGCCGGGCCGAGGCCTGCCAGACGGTCGGTGCGGATGCGGTGGCCGACCGGATCAGGACGGCGCTTGGGATCGACTGGCATGAAACCACGCCGGATGGCCGCGTGACGCTTGAGCCGGTTTTCTGTCTGGGTTTGTGCGCCTGCGGGCCGGCGGCCATGGTCGATGGCCGGCTGGTCGGCCGGGTGGACGAGGGCGTGCTGGCAGAGGTGGCGAAATGAAGCTCTACGTTCCGCTGGACAGCGCCGCCGTTGCCCTTGGCGCCGACCGCATCGCCCAGGCGATCCGGGATGAGGCCGCCGCGCGCGGGGTCGAGGTGCAGATCGTCCGCAACGGCAGCCGCGGCATGGTCTGGCTGGAGCCGCTGGTGGAGGTAGTGACGGATGCGGGCCGCATCGGCTTTGGCCCGATGACCCCGGCCGACGTGCCGGGGCTGTTCGGCGATCTCGCCGTGCATCCGAAAGCGCTGGGACTGGTCGAGGATCTGCCCTGGATGAAGGGGCAGACGCGGCTGACCTTTGCCCGCGTCGGCGTGATCGACCCCCTGTCGCTGGAGGACTACCGCGCGCATGGCGGGCTTGCCGGGCTGGAGCGCGCCAGGGGGATGAGCAAGGCGGAGATCGTCGCCGAGGTGACGGAGTCGGGCCTGCGCGGCCGGGGCGGCGCGGGGTTCCCTACGGGCATCAAGTGGAAGACCGTGTCCGAGGCGCCGGGTGACCAGAAATACATCGTCTGCAACGCGGATGAGGGCGACAGCGCCACCTTCGCCGACCGGATGCTGATGGAGGGCGACCCCTTCTGCCTGATCGAGGGCATGGCGATTGCCGGGCTGGCCTGCGGGGCGACGAAGGGATACGTATATATACGCAGCGAATACCCGGTCGCGATCCGGGTGATGCAGGAGGCCGTGCGCATCGCCCGCGCGGCTGGCATCCTGGGCCCGGAGTTCGACATGGAAATCCGCGTCGGCGCCGGGGCCTATGTCTGCGGCGAGGAGACGAGCCTCCTCAACAGCCTGGAGGGCAAGCGCGGCGTCGTCCGCGCCAAGCCGCCGCTGCCTGCGCTGCAAGGCTTCCTGGGTCGCCCGACGGTGGTGAACAACGTCATCTCGCTGGCCTCGGTGCCGGTGATCCTGGCCAAGGGCGCGGCGTTCTACAAGGATTTCGGTCTGGGCCGGTCTCGCGGGACGATCCCCTTGCAGATCGCCGGGAACGTGAAGTTCGGGGGCCTCTATGAGGTCGCCTTCGGGCTGACGCTGGGCCAGATCGTGAACGAGATCGGCGGGGGCACCGCCTCGGGTCGCCCGGTGAAGGCGGTGCAGGTGGGCGGCCCCCTGGGCGCCTGGTTCCCGCCGGCGCTGTTCGACACTCCCTTCGGATACGAGGAGTTCGGTGCCAAGGACGGGCTGATCGGGCATGCCGGGCTGACCGTGGCGGATGACACGGTGGACATGTTGCAGATGGCGCGTTTCGCCATGGAGTTCTGCGCCATCGAATCCTGCGGCAAATGCACCCCCTGCCGGATCGGCTCCACCCGCGGGGTCGAGACCATCGACCGGCTGGCGCGGGGCGACACCTCGGCGCTGCCGATCCTGACCGACCTGTGCAACACGATGAAATTCGGCTCGCTCTGCGCGCTGGGGGGCTTCACGCCCTATCCGGTGATGAGCGCGCTGACCCATTTCCCCGATGACTTCGCCCGCGCGAAGGAGGCCGCCGAATGAAAGACTTCATCATCCCCGACCGCGATTTCGGGACGCCCGCCGCGAAAAGCAAACAGATGGTCACATTGACCATCGACGGGTTCGACGTGACGGTGCCCGAGGGGACCAGCATCATGCGGGCGGCGGCCGAGGTCGGGATCTCGGTGCCGAAGCTGTGCGCCACCGACAGCCTGGATGCCTTCGGCTCCTGCCGGCTCTGCCTGGTCGAGATCGAGGGGCGGGCCGGAACGCCAGCCTCCTGCACCACGCCGGTTGCGCCGGGGATCAAGGTCCACACCCAGACGGCCAGGCTGAAGCAGCTGCGGCGCGGGGTGATGGAGCTTTACATCTCGGACCACCCGCTGGACTGCCTGACCTGCTCGGCCAACGGCGATTGCGAGTTGCAGGACATGGCCGGCGCCGTGGGCCTGCGCGATGTCCGGTATGAGGCGGTCGATACGCACTTCAAGCCGCGCAACACCAGCGGCGAGGCCAACCCGCTGTATATTCCGAAGGACGATTCCAACCCCTATTTCAGCTACGACCCGCAGAAATGCATCGTCTGCTCGCGCTGCGTCCGGGCCTGCGAGGAGGTGCAGGGCACCTTCGCGCTGACGATCGAGGGCCGGGGCTTCGACAGCCGGGTGTCCTTCGGGGCGAAGACGGACAATGCTCTGGCTTCGGATTGCGTGTCCTGCGGCGCCTGCGTGCAGGCCTGCCCGACGGCGACGCTGCAAGAGAAGTCGGTGATCGAGATCGGCACGCCCGACCGTTCCATCATCACCACCTGCGCCTATTGCGGCGTGGGGTGCAGCTTCAAGGCCGAGATGCGGGGTGACGAGCTGGTGCGGATGACCCCCTACAAGCATGGCAAGGCCAACCGGGGCCATTCCTGCGTGAAGGGCCGCTTCGCCTATGGCTATGCCACGCACAAGGACCGCATCCTGAAGCCGATGATCCGCGAGACGATCACCGAACCGTGGCGCGAGGTATCCTGGGCCGAGGCGATGGACTTCGCGGCCAGCCGCATGAAGGCGATCCAGGCGAAATACGGCCGGAATTCGGTAGGGGTGATCACCTCCAGCCGCTGCACCAACGAGGAAACCTACCTGGTGCAGAAACTGGCCCGTGCGGTGTTCCGCAACAACAATACCGATACCTGCGCCCGCGTCTGCCATTCGCCCACCGGCTATGGCCTGGGGCAGACCTTCGGGACCAGCGCCGGGACGCAGGATTTCGACTCGGTCGAGGAAGCCGATGTCATCATGGTGATCGGCGCGAACCCCCATGCCGGGCACCCGGTCTTTGCCAGCCGGATGAAGAAGCGGCTGCGGCAGGGGGCCAAGCTGATCGTCGTCGATCCGCGCCGGACGGAAACGGTGGAAGGCCCGCATTACAAGGCGACGCACCACCTGGCGCTGACGCCGGGAACCAACGTCGCCATCGTCTCGGCCATGGCGCATGTGATCGTGACCGAGAAACTCTGCAACGAGGCCTTCATCCGGGAACGCTGCGACTGGGACGAGTTCCAGGACTATGCCGAGTTCATCTCCGACCCGCGCCACAGCCCCGAGGCGGTGCAGATGGTGACGGGCGTCCCGGCCGAGGAGATCCGCGCCGCCGCCCGGCTCTACGCCACCGGCGGCAATGCGGCGATCTATTACGGGCTGGGGGTGACGGAACACTCTCAGGGCTCGACCACGGTGATCGGGATTGCGAACCTCGCCATGCTGACCGGCAACATCGGCCGGCGCGGCGTGGGGGTGAACCCGCTGCGCGGGCAGAACAACGTGCAGGGCTCTTGCGACATGGGGTCCTTCCCCCACGAGCTGCCGGGTTACCGCCACGTGAAGAACCCCGAGGTCCGTGCGATCTACGAAAAGGCCTGGGGCGTGACGCTGGACCCGGAGCCGGGCCTGCGCATCCCGAACATGCTGGATGCGGCGGTCGAGGGCACGTTCAAGGGCCTTTACTGCCAGGGCGAGGACATCCTGCAATCCGACCCGAACACGAAACATGTGGCGGCGGGTCTGGCCGCGATGGAATGCGTCATCGTCCACGACCTGTTCCTGAACGAAACGGCGAACTACGCGCATGTGTTCTTCCCCGGCTCCAGCTTCCTGGAGAAGGACGGCACCTTCACCAATGCCGAGCGCCGGATCAACATGGTCCGCAAGGTGATGGCGCCGAAGCAGGGCTATGCCGACTGGGAAGTGACCCAGATGTTCGCCAACGCGATGGGGGCGAACTGGTCCTACACCCACCCGTCGCAGATCATGGAAGAGATCGCGATGACCACGCCCTCCTTCGCCGGCGTGACCTATGAGAAGCTGGAAACGATGGGTTCGGTCCAGTGGCCCTGCAACGAGAAGGCGCCTGAAGGCACGCCGCTGATGCACATCGACGGTTTCGTGCGCGGCAAGGGCAAGTTCATCCGCACCGAATATGTGGCGACGGATGAAAAGACCGGCCCGCGCTTCCCGCTCTTGCTGACCACGGGGCGCATCCTGTCGCAATACAACGTGGGCGCGCAGACCCGGCGGACGGCGAATGTGGTCTGGCACAGCGAGGACGTGCTGGAGATCCACCCGCATGACGCCGAGAACCGCGGCATCCGGGAAGGCGATTACGTGCGGCTGGCCAGCCGGTCGGGCGAGACGACGCTGCGGGCGACGATCACCGACAAGGTGCCTCCGGGCGTGGTCTACACGACCTTCCACTTCCCCGGCACGCAGGCCAACGTCATCACGACGGACTTCAGCGACTGGGCGACGAACTGCCCGGAGTACAAGGTGACGGCGGTGCAGGTCTCGCCTTCGAACGGGCCGACCGAGTGGCAGGAAGAGTATGCCGCGCAGGCGGCCCTGTCGCGCCGTATCCTGGCCGCGGAATGATCGGCGCGCGGGCCACGCCTCGACTGGTCTTCGGGTTGCAGGTCTCGGCCGGAGAACGGGTGCTGCCCGAGGAAGTGGCCGTGGCGCTGTCGTTCAACGGGACGACGCAGGCGGTGATGATGGCGACGCCGGCGGATCTGGAAGACTTCGGGGTCGGGTTCGCGCTGACCGAGGGGATCGCCCGGCCCGAGGAGATCCTGTCGGTCGAGGTGGTCGAACTGGCGCGGGGCGTGGACGTGCAGGTCTGGCTGGAACCGCAGGCCGAGGCGCGGCTTGCGGCACGGCGCCGCGTGATGGCCGGGCCGGTGGGCTGCGGCCTCTGCGGGATCGACTCGATCGACCAGGCCTTGCGCGAGGTGCCGGTGGTGCAGCCCTCGCCGTTCCGGATGACGCCGGGCGAGGTGCGGTCGGCGGTGGCGGCGCTACCGGGGGAACAGCGGCTGCATGACGCAACCCGGGCCGTGCATGGCGCGGCGTTCTGGAACGGGCGGGTGCTGCTGGCGCGTGAGGATGTCGGGCGGCACAATGCGCTGGACAAGCTGGTGGGGGCGATGGTGCGCGCAGGCACTCGGCCCACGGGGGCGGTCGTCCTGACATCGCGAGTGTCCACGGACATGGTGCAGAAGGTCGCCATGCTGGGCGCTCCTGTCGTCATCGCGGTCTCGGCGCCCACGGTCTCGGCGGTGGAACTGGCGGAACAGGCGGGGATCACGCTGATCGCCCTGGCGAAAGGCGAGACGTTCGAAGTCTTTTCGCATACGGATCGGATTACGGAGGTAGCCCATGTCGGTTGAAAAGATCACCCGGATGGCGAACGACATCGCCAAGTTCATGGAATCGAAGCCGCACGACGAGGGCGCGGCGCTGCTGGCGGCACATATCAACGACTTCTGGGACCCGAGGATGCGGCGGCAGTTGTTCGAGATCCTCGCCGCGGGCGGGGCGGGGCTGCGGCCTTTGGTCCGGGATGCGGCGCCCGCGATCCGGCGGCCGGAGGCACAGGCGGCCTGAACAGCCGCCGCCGGAGTTCTCGGAAACTCCGGACCGGAGCCTTTCAAGGCTCCGAGGTGATTTCCTCGAAGAAATCGCCTACTCCTTCAGCACTCCCGACAGATGCGCACCGTAGCTCGACTTGCCGAAGATCTGCGCCTGACGTTCCATCCCGGCACGGTCGATCCAGCCCTGGCGGAAGGCGATCTCGTCCGGGGCGCCGACCTGCATCCCTTGACGGTCCTGCAGGGTGCGGACGAAGTTGCCGGCGTCGAGGAGGCTGCCCGGGGTGCCGGTGTCGAGCCAGGCGAAGCCGCGGCCCATGCGCTCGACCTGGAGGCTGCCCTCGGCGCGGTAGTGTTCGAGGACATCCACGATCTCCAGTTCCCCGCGCGGCGAGGGCCTGATCCGAGCGGCGATGTCGGGCGCGCGGCCATCGAGGAAATAGAGGCCGGTGATGGCGAAGCTGGAGGGGGGCACCTTAGGCTTTTCGATGATCTGGGTGACGCGGCCATCGGCGTCGAAGGCCGCCACGCCATAGCGTTCAGGGTCCGAGACATGGTAGCCGAAGACGGTGCCGCCAGAGGTCTGCGCGCTGGCGCGGTGCAGGATTTCGGGCAGGCCGTGGCCGAAGAAGATGTTGTCGCCCAGAACCATGGCCGAGGGCGCCCCGGCGAGGAAATCGCGGGCGAGGAGGTAGGCCTGCGCAAGCCCCTCGGGCCGATCTTGCACGATCCAGGTGAAGGTCAGGCCCCACTGGCTGCCGTCGCCCAGGAGGCGCTGGAACTGCCCCTGGTCCTCGGGCGTGGTGATCAGCGCGATGTCGCGGATGCCAGCCAGCATCAGCACCGAGATCGGGTAGTAGATCATCGGCTTGTCGTAGATCGGCAGAAGCTGCTTCGAGACGCCCAGCGTGATCGGCCAGAGGCGCGAGCCGGTGCCCCCGGCGAGAACGATGCCTTTGCGGGTCATGGGCGCAACTCCTGCACTATGGCGGCAAGGCCAGCGCGCCAGTCGGGGCGCGGGATGCCGAACGCGCCTGTGAATGCACTGCAATCAAGGCGGGAATTCAGCGGTCGTCTGGCCGGGGTTGGGTATTCGCTGGACGGGATGTCGTTGATCCGGCAGGGAAGGCCGGCCTCGGCCATGATCGCGCGGGCGAAATCGGCCCAGCTGGTGTCGGGGCTGCCCGAGAAGTGATGCGTGCCGCCGGGCGCGCCGTCAGTCATGGCCTTGGCAGCGATGAGGAGCGCGTCGGCGATCGCGGCGGCCGGGGTGGGGCCGCCGATCTGGTCGGCGACGACGTTCAGGCTTTCACGCTCGGCCCCAAGGCGGAGCATGGTCTTGACGAAATTCGTGCCGTGGGCGGAGACGACCCAGGATGTGCGCAGGATGAGGTGGGGGCCGCCGGCCGCGCGGATGCCTTGTTCCCCGGCCAGTTTCGACCGGCCATAGGCCCCGAGAGGGCCGGTCGGGTGGTCGGGGGCGAAGGGCCGGTCGCCCGCACCGTCGAAGACGTAATCGGTGGAGAGGTGCAGGAAGGGGATGCCCTTTGCGGCAGCGGCGCGGGCCATGGCGGCGGGCGCCTCGCCGTTGACCACCGTGGCGGCGGCTTCCTCGGTCTCCGCCTTGTCCACGGCGGTCCAGGCGGCGGCGTTGATGATTGCGTCGGCGTCATGGGCCGCGATGGCGGCGGCGCAGGCGGCGGGGTTCAGGAGGTCGGCCTGGTCCCGGCCGAGGCAGGTGGCGTCGGGGACGAGGCGCTGAAGCTCGCGCGCGACCTGACCGGTCTTGCCGAAGACGAGGAGTTTCATGCCTTACCCAACCGTTCGCCCACCCCTTTGCGATCGAGGAGGGGGCGCCACCAGGCTTCGTTGTCGAGATACCAGCGGACCGTGCGGCGCAGGCCCTCCTCGACGGTCACGCTGGGCCGCCAGCCGAGTTCCTGCCGGATGCGGCTGGGGTCGATGGCGTAGCGGGCGTCGTGGCCGGGACGGTCGGTGACGAAGGTGATCTGGTCGGCATAGGGGCTGGCCTTAGGGGCCATCTCGTCAAGCAGCGCGCAGATCGTGCGGACGAGGTCTATGTTGCGCCGTTCGTTCTCGCCGCCGATGTTGTAGCTACGGCCGACCGCCCCCTTTTCCAGGACGAGAAGAAGCGCGTCGGCATGATCCTCGACGTAGAGCCAGTCGCGCACGTTCTCGCCCGTGCCGTAGACGGGGATCGGCTTGCCGTGAAGGGCGTTGAGGATCACGACCGGGATCAGCTTTTCGGGGAAATGGTAGGGCCCGTAGTTGTTCGAGCAGTTCGTCAGGACGACCGGCAGGCCGTAGGTTTCGTGCCAGGCCCGGACGAGGTGATCGGATGCGGCCTTGGAGGCGGAATAGGGCGAGCGCGGGTCGTAGGGAGTTTCCTCGGTGAACTGGCCGGTGGGGCCGAGCGAACCGAAAACCTCGTCCGTGGAGATGTGGTGGAAGCGGAAGCCCGCGGGCTTGCCTTGCCGGGTCCAGTGGGCGCGGGCGGCTTCCAGGAGGTTGAAGGTGCCGGTGATGTTGGTGTCGATGAAGTCCGAGGGGCCGTCGATCGACCGGTCCACATGGCTTTCGGCGGCAAGGTGCATCACCGCGTCGGGGGCATGGGTGGCGAAGATGCGGTCCAGTGCCGCACGGTCGCGGATGTCGGCCTGCTCGAAGCTGTAGAGGTTGGACTGCGCGACCGAGGCGACATTGGCAGGATTTGCCGCATAGGTCAGCGCGTCCACGTTGACCACCTGATGCCCGCGCGCGACGGCCAGGCGGACGACGGCAGAGCCGATGAAGCCGCAGCCTCCGGTGACGAGAAGTTTCATGTCGCCTCCCGGCGGAAGGGGGTGCCGATCTCAGCCAGGAGCGGCGCGCGGGCGTCCTTGTCCGAGAGGATGGGGGCCGAGATGCCCCAGTCGATGCCGATGGCGGGGTCGTCCCAACGCACGGCGCCGTCATGGTCGGGGCTATAGAAGTCGGTGCATTTGTATTGCACCTCGGTGTCGTCGGTCAGGGTGACGAAGCCATGCAGGAAGCCCTTGGGCACCAGAAGCTGGCGGCCGTTGTCGGCCGTCAGTTCCACCGCGACCCAGCGGCCGTAGGTGGCAGAGCCCTCGCGGATGTCCACCGCCACGTCGAGGATCGCCCCGCGCGAGCAGCGCACGAGCTTGTCCTGCGCGCGGGGAGGGCGCTGGAAATGCAGCCCGCGCAGGGTGCCCCTGGCGGCCGAGAAGGAATGGTTGTCCTGGACGAAGGTCAGGTCCAGACCGGCTTCGGCCATGCGGGAGGCGTTCCAGGTCTCGGAGAACCAGCCGCGCGCGTCGCCGAAGCGCCGGGGGATGAGGATCAGCACATCAGCCAGACTGGTCGGGACTAGATCCATCACACATGCACCCCTTCTTCGCTGGATCACAGATGCCGAAGGACGGCAGCGGATGCAATGGTGTTCCGACCCAGCCGGCGTGGCGCCACCGGTTCAGACGGTCTCGCGCAGGGTGAAGCGCCGGCGGGCCGCGATCAGGTCGAGCGAGCGGGGATCGAGCGGAAGGTCGGGCCGGGGGATACGGCCCGTGCGCGCGCCGGAGGGCGAGAGCCAGCCAGCCGATCGCGCGGCGTGCCGACCGGCTGGGGGGCGTCGTGGAAGCCGCCGTCGCGCGGGGCGGCCCAGACCGAAGGCATGTCGAGCACCCCGACGGTCGCGCCGGATCTGTTCGCCGATCGGGACCGTTTCGGGATGGAAGATCGCATAGCCGTTGCGGCCAAGGTCGGCCTCGAGGACGCTTTCCTCGAGGAACTGGCCCATATCCGAACCAAGTGCGCCGCGGCTGACGTAGAGATCCTCGCCCGTGGAGGCGTCGGTCTGGCCGCGGAAGCGTTCGAGCCAGCGGCGGTAGGCGGTGGCGACGCAGGGCCTGCGTTCCAAGTTGCATCGCGGATCAGGACGCAGCCCGGAGGCATGGGAGGCAAAGGTCTGTCCGGGCCTGGCATGGATGGCATGTGTCTGGGTTCGAGGGGTAGGCGGAGGCGACGTTCGCGTATTGCCCGCCCCCGTGCAAGCAGATCGGCTTTTTGGGTCTGGTCGCGGCCACGGGTTCTGGTATCTGGATCCGACCGGTGAAAAGAGGACGACAGCCATGACGCATCTGTGGGTGCGGGCCGAACAGCGGCCGAACGAGGAGCGGGTGGGCATCACCCCCGAAGGCACGGCGGAACTGATCCGGTCGGGGATCCGGGTGACGGTCGAGGAGTCCTCGGTCCGGGCCATTCCGATCGACGGCTACCGCGCGGCAGGCTGCGAGATCGTGGCCGAGAACCTGTGGCCGCAGGCTCCGGCGGATGCGATCATCTTCGGGCTGAAGGAACTGCCCGAGGACGGCACGCCGCTTGTCCACCGGCACATCATGTTCGGCCATGCCTACAAGGGCCAGCCGGCGGGGCGGGTGCTCTTGCAGCGGTTCAAGGCCGGGGGCGGGACGCTCTACGACCTGGAATACCTGGTGGACGAGACCGGCCGCCGGGTCGCCGCCTTCGGCTACTGGGCGGGCTATGCCGGCGCGGCGGTGGCATTGAAATGCTGGGCGGCGCAACAGCGCGGCGGGATCGCCGGGCCAGTGCGCAAGGTGGCGTCGAAGGAAGCGCTGCTGGTGGAGTTGGGCAAGGAGCTTCAGGGCCTTGGCCGGCCGCGCGCGATCATCATCGGGGCGCTGGGTCGGGTGGGCACGGGCGCGGCCGATCTTTGCGGGGCGATGGGCGTTCCGGTCACGAAATGGGACATGGCCGAGACCGCGAGCGGCGGGCCGTTCCCGGAGATCCTGCAACACGAGATCTTCCTGAACTGCATCCTCGCCCGGCCGGGGTGCCCGGTGTTCGTGCCGGCCAGCGCCAAGACCGATGCACGCAAGCTGACGGTGATCGGCGACATCGCCTGCGATCCGACCAGTGATTTCTCGCCGATCAAGGTTTATGACCGGGCGACGGACTGGGACGCGCCAGCATTGCGGGTGGCCGGGAACCCGCCGCTGGACGTGACCGCGATCGACAACCTGCCGAGCCTGATGCCGGTGGAATCCTCGCAGGACTATGCGGCGCAGCTGTTGCCGTCGCTGTTGACGTTGACGGACATGGGGTCGGGCGTCTGGGGTCGGGCGAAGGTGGAATTCGACAGGCACGTCGCGGGCGTGTGAGCGGGGGCAAATTTCTTCGAAGAAATTTGCCAAGAATTTTCGAAAATTCTTGGTCGCGCGTGGGCCAAGCGGAGGGGATGAAGAAATGACGATCCATTGGTGCGGCACGGGGCTGTCGTCGATACCGGGGCTGCGGCGGCTCCTGGAGGCGGGACATCCCGTGACGGTCTGGAACCGCACGGTCGAGAAGGCGCGGGCCGAGGTCGGTGACCTGACCGAGGACATCCGCCCGTTCAGCCTGGAGGCTCTGTCCGCGGCGCTGAAGCCCGGCGACATCGCGGTGTCGATGCTGCCGGCCGATCAGCATGTGGCCATCGCGAAGCTGTGCCTGGAGAAGGGGGCAAACTTCTGCTCCTCCAGCTACATCGCTCCCGAGATGCGGGCGCTGGACCAGGCCTTCCGGGAAAAGGGGCTGGTGTCGATCAACGAGGTCGGTCTCGACCCCGGCATCGACCACCTGATGGCGCATGACCTGGTGGCGCGCTATCGCGCCTCGAAGGCCTATCACAACGACAACGTCCTGAGCTTCACCAGCTATTGCGGCGGGGTCCCGAAAGAGCCGAACGCCTTCCGCTACAAGTTCAGCTGGGCGCCCGCGGGGGTGCTGAAGGCGCTGCGGTCGCCCTCGCGCAGCCTGCGGCATTTCACCGAGCTGCGGGTGGCGCGGCCCTGGGAGGCGATCAGCCGCTATGATGCGCCTCTGCCGGTGCCGGAAAGCTTCGAGGTCTATCCGAACCGCGACAGCTAT
>JBKBVC010000399.1:0-2506 GCA_046289805.1 Tabrizicola sp. | reverse complement strand
CGCTTGATGATCACGCTGTTGGCGCCAATGATCAGCAGCCGCCGGAGGGAGCGCTCGCCCATCTTCGTCGTGGCCCCAAGGCGCTGTTTGCCCCCGGTCGAATGCTGTCGTGGCACCATGTGTAACCGCCCCTTGCGCAAGAGGGAACTTCGGGCCTGATCCCGGCGCGTCATCGGGTGCTGACATGTGTCCGGCCTCAGATGCGGCGTCACACATGCCGCGGGCCCGTATGGTGTTCGCGGGTCGGATCCAGATCAAAGCCGCGTGCTCGAAGGCACTCTGTTGCACACTGGTTCTCCCGATCCCGTCTCACGACTGTTGCGCCAAACTGCTCCTTGCCCTCTTTCGCTCCGACGTCCTCGCGACCGACGGAAGGCTTACGCCGCCGCGGCCGGAGACTGGTAGACGCCGCCCCGTGCCATCAGGGCCCAGACGATCCGCGCCATCTTGTTCGCCAGCGCCACCCGCACAAGCATCGGCGGCTTGCGCGTCAACATCCCGCCCAGCCACGTGCCCGGTCGGGTGGCGGCATGGACGTGCCGCTTGATGATCACGCTGTTGGCGCCAATGATCAGCAGCCGCCGGAGGGAGCGCTCGCCCATCTTCGTCGTGGCCCCAAGGCGCTGTTTGCCCCCGGTCGAATGCTGTCGTGGCACCAGACCCAGCCAGGCGGCAAAGTCGCGTGCCTTGCGAAATGTCTCGGGCGGCGGGGCCAGAACCGCAATGGCCGTGGCGATCAGCGGCCCGATGCCCGGCACTGTCATCAGCCGCCGAGCCACCTCGTTCGTCTTCGCCCGACGAGCGATCTCGGCATCAAGCCTGCCGATCTCGGCCTCGAGATGGGTCAGGGCTGCGACAAGAACCTTGAGCGTTCCGATGGCGTCGGCCGGCAAGCCGCTTTCGGGCTCCTCGACGATGGCGATCAGCTTCGCTGCGTTCGCCGCCCCTTGGGGGACGATCTGCCCAAACTCGGTCAGGTGGCCACGCAGGGCATTGATGGCCTGCGTCCTCTGCCGGATCAGCAGCTCTCGGACTCGAAAGACCATCGCGGCCCCCTGGGCCTCCTCGCTCTTCACCGGCACGAAGCGCATCGTCGGGCGTTGTGCTGCCTCGCAGATCGCCTCGGCGTCGGCCGCATCATTCTTCTGCCGCTTGACGAAAGGCTTGACGTAGGCAGGCGGGATGAGCCGCACTTCGTGGCCCAACTTGCCGATCTCGCGCCCCCAGAAATGCGCGCCGCCGCAGGCTTCCATCGCGACAACACAAGGTGGCAACTGGCAGAAGAACGCCAGCACCTGATCCCGACGCAGCTTCTTGCGCAGAACCGCACGGCCCGCGCCGTCAGCCCCATGCACCTGAAACACATTCTTCGCCAGGTCGAGCCCGACAGTGGTAACATCCAGCATGACCGTCCTCCTTTGTGGATCCTCGCAGACCCACCTTGGCACATCGATGCCGTCGGGGGGCGGTCACATCATCAGAGCCGATGCAGCCCTATGTCTGGACGATCAACGGTGCCGTCTGGGGCCAGCACCAGCCGGTCACGGCGCGCAGAGGCGAGCGGGTTGTGCTCTCGTTCCACAACATGTCGATGATGGGGCACCCGATTCATCTGCACGGCCACGTGTTCCAGGTGGTCGGCATCAATGGACAGCGCGTTGCCGGCGCCCTGCGCGATACGGTCTACGTGCCGCCGATGTCGATGGTCGACGTGGCGCTCGACGCGGGCGAGGCCGCGCGCTGGATGCTGCATTGCCATCACATGCCGCATCTGTCGACCGGCATGATGACCGAGTTCGCGGTCACGGCATCGGCCTGACCGCAGGCGGGGCATTCGCCTCGGGCGCCCCGACCTCTCGATCGAGGCGATGGCGCGCCCCACCATTTTCTGGCGAAGCTCGCGGTAATGGGCCTCTCGCAGCGCGGAAAGCAGGAGAACGACATCATGAGCTGAAACGACATGGGTGCCGGAATGGGCTGGCGTCGCAGCTGAATCGCGTGGCCGCCCCGCCATCGCAAGTCGAGTTGGATCCCGGTCGCGTTCGGGTGGCGGAAGGGACGGGCCTGAACGACACCCGTCTTTCGTTCGGATGCACCTCGCTGGAGGTCGGCCGGACAGAAACGCATGCACGACGCAGGTTTGTGCTACCTTGCTTCGGACGCGGCGCGCGCCTTGAGGGTTGGGCAGGCTGCCAACGGGCAGCGGAACGCTGTCTTCAGGAAACCCTCACACCCCGTCGGCCCCTCTCTGGCGGCGATCCGTATCTGCATCATGTCTCGCGGATTCATGTCCCTGCGGGTCATGTCGTACCTGCGGGATAGGCGCAGTCGGCCAAGGTCGTCCTGTCCAGATCGTCGAGGAATACCTGGACCGCATGGGCCAGCCGCGCCTTGAGGCGGCACTGCGGCGTCAGGGTGCAGCTGTTGCCGGCCGGGGCAAAGCATTCCACCAGAGGCTTGCCCGCCTCCAGTCGTGCCACCACCTCGCCCAGGCGGATCTCCGAGG
>JBKBVC010000398.1:0-2516 GCA_046289805.1 Tabrizicola sp. | reverse complement strand
CCCCCGCGGGTCGGTCTTGAGCCCGACGCTCCGGTCAGGGTCATCGCTGTGGCTGGGCGACCAAACCTTGCCAGAACCCTAACGACCACGGCCAAGCCATTGAAACCAAAGGCCTGAGAATCCTGTCCTGCGTGGACAGGTCTCAGGCGTTCACATCCACCACAACCCGGCCCTGCACGCCCCCCTTCAGGATCGCCGCCCCCAATTCGGGCAGATCGGCCAGCCGGGCAGGGCGGATCATTCCCTCCAGCTTCTCCATCGGCAGATCCCGGACGATCCGCCCCCAGGCCCGCACCCTGCGGTCGTAGGGAACCGTCACCGAGTCGATCCCCAGCAGGTTCACGCCTCGCAGCAGGAACGGGATCACGCTGGCCGGCAGCGCCGCGCCTCCCGCCAGCCCCACCGCCGCGACCGAGGCGCCATGCTTCATCTGCCCCAGCACCCGCGCCAGCATCGCGCCGCCCACCGCGTCGATGCATCCCGCCCAGGTCTCGCTTTCCAGGGGCCGCTTCACCGTCTCGGCCAGGTCGGCGCGCGGCACGATCCGGGCAGCCCCGAGGTCGCGCAGATAGCCCTCCGTCTCCGGCCGCCCGGTGACCGCCGCGACCCGGTAGCCCAGCCGTGCGAGCGCCGCAACGGCGATGGACCCGACGCCCCCGGCAGCCCCGGTCACCAGCACTTCGCCCCGGTCCGGGGTCAGCCCGTGCTCTTCCAGTGCCATGATCGCCAGCATGGCGGTGAAGCCCGCCGTCCCCACCGCCATCGCCTGCCGCGTGGTCAGGCCCTCGGGCAGCGGCACCAGCCAGTCCGCCTTGACCCGTGCCTTCTGCGCATAGCCGCCCCAATGGGTCTCTCCCACCCGCCAGCCGGTCAGGATCACCTTGTCGCCGGGCCTGTAGCGGCTATCCTCCGACGACTCGACCACCCCTGCAAAGTCGATCCCCGCCACATGCGGCCAGCTCCGCACGATCCCCCCGCCATTCGGCGACAAGGCCAACCCGTCCTTGTAATTCAGCGTCGAATACTCGACCGCGACCGTCACATCCCCCGCAGGCAACGCGCTCTCGTCCAGCTCCCGCAGGTGAGCCACGGCGGCATCGCCTTCCTTCTCCAGAACCAGTGCGCGGAACATGTCAGCCTCCCCTTTTGACTGCCGCCAGTCGGCCCGGCGGCGCGGGGATTGTCAACCCGCCCCCCCTGCGCCACCTTGCCCGGAAAGGAGACCCCAATGACCCAGGAACACATCGGCTTCATCGGTACCGGCCTGATGGGCCACGGCATGGCGAAGAACATCGTTGAAAAGGGCTATCCGCTGACCGTGACCGCCCACCGCAACCGCGCGCCCGTCGATGACCTGATCGGCAGGGGCGCGACCGAGGCCACGATCGAAGACCTCGCCGACCGGTCCACGATCATCTTCCTCACCCTCCCCGGCTCGCCCCAGGTGGCCGAAGCGGTCGCGAAGATGACCCCTCAGCTGAAGCCCGGCGCGGTCATCGTCGATTGCTCCACCTCCGACCCCACGGTCACCGAACGCCTCGCCACTGATCTGGCGGCCAAGGGCATCCACTTCGCCGACGCCCCGCTGTCGCGCACGCCGAAAGAGGCCTGGGCGGGGACGCTGGACTGCATGGTCGGCGCGGAGCCCGAGGTCTTCCAACGCATCCATCCCGTCATCGCCACCTGGGCCGGGAAGATCGTCCATATCGGGCGGGTGGGCGACGGGCACCGGATGAAGCTTCTGAACAACTTCCTCTCGCTCGGCTATGCCGCGATCTATGCCGAGGCGCTGGCGCTGGCCGCCAAGGTCGGCATCTCCACCGCCACCTTCGACAGCGTCATCCGCGGCGGAAGGATGGACTGCGGCTTCTACCAGACCTTCATGGGCTATGCGCTGGAGGGCAACCGCGAGGCCCACCGCTTCACCCTGTCGAACGCCTACAAGGACCTGCGCTATCTCGAGAGCATGGCCAATGCCGCCACCGTCGCCACCGTGATGGCCAGCGCGGCGAAGAACAGCTTCGCCGCCGCGATGGCTCAGGGCGGATCGGGGCCAGAGGACTATGTGCCCCACCTTGTGGATTTCGTTGCGCGGGCGAACGGGGTCAAGCCTGACTGACCCATGGCCTTTTCGCCTGTCCACAAGTATCCTCTGGGGGTTCGGGGGGCGAAGCGCCCCCGACGCCCGAGCGTCCTTGCGTCCTTCACGCAAGGACGCGAGACGGAAGGCGTGCGCCGAAAGGCGCTCATTTCAATAAACGCCCCTCACCCGCACTTCGAATGCCCACATGACCCGCAGGTCAGGCAGCCCTCAACCATCCGCAGGTCATAGCTTCCACAGGACGGGCAGGCCTTCCCGCGCGGAGCCTCTCCGACCCGCAACAGCTCTGCCTTGGGGTCGGATTTCAGGCCCAGCCCCTCGCCCTCGATAAAGCCGATGTCGATCAGGTGGCGCTCGATCACTCCGCCGATGGCGGCAAGGATCGAGGGGATGTAGCGACCCTCCATCCAGGCCC
>JBKBVC010000397.1:0-2530 GCA_046289805.1 Tabrizicola sp. | reverse complement strand
GAACCGACAGCCGCGTGGTGGCGCGCGCCACGGCGCGTCAGACCTCGGGCCGGACCATGACCACGGGGCAGAAGGGTTTTGCGATGCGGCTCAAGTCGGCCACCCGGCAGGTCAGCGACGCCTCTCGTTGAGCCTCAGGCGTTCCTGGCCAGCCGCGCCTCGAGCACGTCGAACGGCAGGCCGGGTTCGTCCTTGGCGCAGCGGATCACCAGGCTGGTCTTGACGTTGGCCACATGGTCCGCACGCAGAAGCTCTTCCGTGAGGAAGCTCTGGAAGGTGGAAAGATCCGGCGAGACGCATTTCAGGATGAAGTCGATCTCGCCGTTCAGCATGTGACATTCCCGGACCAGGGGCCAGGCCCGGCAACGCGCCTCGAAGGCCGCCAGGTCCGCCTCGGCCTGCGAGTCGAGGCGCACCATCGCGAAGACCTGGACTTCGAACCCCAGTTCCCGCGCGTTGATGTCGGCGTGATAGCCGCGAATGTAGCCCTGTTCCTCCAGCCCCCGCACCCGGCGCAGACAGGGAGGCGCCGAGATGCCGACGCGGCTTGCCAGTTCGACGTTGGTCATCCGGCCGTCGGCCTGCAGTTCCGCGAGAATCTGGCGGTCGATGGGATCCAGCTTGTGAGCGACCATGGTGCCTCCTGTTCGCGTCTTACTTACGCGCGGGGCATTGTTGGCGCAATAATATTTCAAGCTTCGGCAAGAAAACCTTGCCCGGGCCACCTCTGCGCCGCAGGCAACCCCGCCATGCGGGGGCTTTCCGCCCTCGCCCTGCATGGCTATATCAGGGTCCGACGATTGGGGAGCGACATGGGCGACACGCGGCACACCAAGGTTCTGATCATCGGCTCGGGCCCGGCAGGTTACACCGCCGCAATCTATTCGGCCCGAGCCATGCTGGAGCCGATCCTGATCCAGGGTCTGCAACCCGGTGGGCAGCTGACCATCACGACCGAGGTCGAGAACTGGCCCGGGGATCACTCGGTGCAGGGGCCGGACCTGATGGTGCGGATGGAAGAGCACGCGAAGGCCATGGGCGCCGAGGTGATCTCGGACTACATCACATCGCTCGACCTGTCGAAGCGGCCCTTCGTGGCGACGGCGGACAGCGGGACAACCTACACGGCGGATGCGGTGATCCTGGCGACGGGGGCGCAGGCGAAGTGGCTGGGCCTGCCCTCCGAGGAGAAGTTCAAGGGCTTCGGCGTGTCGGCCTGCGCGACCTGCGACGGGTTCTTCTATCGCGGGAAGGAGGTCGTGGTGATCGGGGGCGGGAATACGGCGGTCGAAGAGGCCCTGTTCCTGACCAACTTCGCGTCGAAGGTCACGGTGATCCACCGCCGCGACACATTCCGGGCCGAGAAGATCATGCAGGAGCGCCTGTTCAGGAACCCGAAGATCGCTGTGGTCTGGGACACTGAGGTGACCGAGATCCTGGGGACCGAGGCCCCCCTGGGGGTGACAGGGGTGCGGGTCCGCAACGTGAAGACGGGCGCCGAGTCGGTGATCCCCTGCGACGGGTTCTTCGTGGCGATCGGGCATGCGCCGGCGTCGGAGCTGGTGAAGGATCAGCTGCCCTTGCATTCGGGGGGCTATGTGGTGGTGGAGCCCGGCTCGACCCGGACGGCGATTCCGGGGGTCTTCGCGGCGGGGGACCTGACCGACCACATCTACCGGCAGGCGGTCACCAGCGCCGGGATGGGCTGCATGGCGGCCCTGGATGCCGAGAAGTTCCTGGCGGGGCATTGACCCCGTCCACCGTGGACAGCTTCTCCGCCCCTTGGAAATCAAGGGGTTGGCCCTGGGCGTTCAGCGTTTCTTAACGGTTGGCTCGTCGTGCGCCTCCGGCTTCTCCTCGCAGGGCGCAACCCGAGCGAGGAGCGCCGAAGGCGGATGACGAGCGGTGTCTCAGCGCAGCCGCATCCCGTCCTTGTCGAACAGCATTGCGTCGCGGGCGTCGAAGCTGATGCCGACCATCGCGCCGGGGTCCAGGCTTACCTGGTCGTGGCGTTCGACGATCAGCTTTTCGCCCGTGGGCGCGGTGAGGTGGACGTAGGAGACCCCGCCCAGCGCCTCGGTCAGCTCCACACGATGCGTGTCGCCCGGCCCGATCTTCAGATGCTGCGGGCGGAGGCCCACGGTCACCTCGGCCCCCGCCGCCGGCAGCGCAACCGAGGTGGCAACCGATCCCGCCAGTCCCTTCGCGGCCACGGAACCGGCTTCGGCCACGCCGGCAAGAAAGTTCATCGACGGGCTGCCGATGAAGCCCGCGACAAAGCGGTTGTCGGGGTTGTTGTAGAGGTCGAGCGGCTTGCCCACCTGCTCGATTCGGCCCGACCGCAGGACGACGATCTTGTCGGCCAGCGTCATCGCCTCGACCTGGTCATGCGTCACATAGATCATCGTGGCGCCGATCTCGCGGTGGAGCCTTGCGATTTCCACCCGCATCTCGACGCGCAACTCGGCGTCGAGGTTCGAGAGCGGTTCGTCGAACAGGAACACCTCGGGGCCCCGCACGATGGCCCGCC
>JBKBVC010000007.1:0-12662 GCA_046289805.1 Tabrizicola sp. | reverse complement strand
CCTTCGCGCGGTCGATGATCTTGCGATCTTCCAACGCCGCCTTGGTTGCCGCCAGTTCCGCGCGCATCTTCTGGAACATATGGAACCGGGCGATCGCGGCATCGAGAATCGGCTTGATCCGCTCTGGCTTCAGCCCGTCCACCACATAGGCCGAAACACCCGCCTCGATTGCTGACCGCGTCAGGTTCTCGTCGGACCGGTCCACGAACATCGCCACGGGGCGTTCCATGGGGCCGGACACCAGCGCCAGCTCCTCCAACACATCGCGCGACGGATCGCCCGCGTCGATCAGCACGATGTCGGGCTTCTGCTCGGCAATCCGCCGGGCAAGGCCGGTTTCCTCGGCAATCACCGTGATCGAATGGTCGCCCGAGGCCATGAGACCGTCCACGATCCGCAAGGCGCGGTCGCGGTCGCGTTCGACAACAATGATAGACAGCCGGGCCATGGTGCAACACTCTTTCGCCCAGTGCGGTGACCAAGGGCGCCCGGGACGCAACACCCGGCGGGCATATGATCCTTGCATTTCCCTCGGATGCGCGTTTTCCCGGCAGATGTGCGGCCTTGTGCAGCTTCCTTGGGCAACTGTTTGGCCCTTCGGCTCTTGTGCCCCCTGCTTGCCGCGGTGGGCAAGGACATGGCCGGCCGGCATCACCGGGGCCACCTCCCGCGTCTGCGTCCACTCACCGAAGCTTCCCTTGCATCCGCGAAACCGACGACCGCCGTCCCGCCATCGTCGCCGCCATCAAGGGCGCGGACCCCGACATCACGCTTCGGGCGATCTGCACCCGGCTGGAAGCGACGCGCGAGCGCAGGACCGTGGGCGGACAAGCTGGCAACCCTCATCGGTGAAGATGCTCCTGGAGCGCGCCGAGAGGCTGGAATTGCTTGATTGAGCAGAACAATCTTGCAAATCTTCCATCGTATGGAGTAATTGCAAGGTATGTAGCAACGTCATACCACACGGACAGTTCAATCCGCGCTCGACGCTTAGGCGGCCGTTGTCCTTTTGGGGCCCCGGCATGTTGGCAAGACCACCCTTGCGCTCGAGATAGCTGGACAACGCCCATCCGTGTACCTTGATCTGGAACGCGACGCAGATCGACGGGTGCTGACAGAGCCCGATCTGTATCTGGACGAACAGGTCGGCAAGCTCGTCATCCTTGATGAGGTCCAGCAGATGCCGGACCTGTTCAAGACCCTCCGTGGGCAGATCGACATGCGACGGCGAAAGGGAGCCCGCACAGGGCAGTTTCTCCTGCTTGGGTCGGCATCCAATGTGCTGCTGCATCAATCGGCCGAGTCCCTTGCTGGGCGGGTTCGCTATATCGAAATGCCGCCTCTCCTTCTGGACGAAGTCGGCGAGGACAGGTTAAA
Source organism: Tabrizicola sp. (assembly GCA_046289805.1). Classification (GTDB taxonomy): domain Bacteria; phylum Pseudomonadota; class Alphaproteobacteria; order Rhodobacterales; family Rhodobacteraceae; genus Tabrizicola. Next base: position 11,285 of record JBKBVC010000007.1, on the reverse strand, counting down.
CGACCTGTGGCTGAGAGGGGGTTTCCCGGACAGCTTCCAAGCAGATAGTGACCAGAACAGCCTGACCTGGCGCGAGGATTTCCTGCGCTCCTACCTGGAACGCGATATCCCTGCCCTTGGGCCGCGCATCCCGGCTGCTACGCTGCGCCGCTTCTGGACGATGCTGGCGCATGCGCAGGGTGGACTGCTGAATGCGAGCGCGCTTGCTGAGGGCCTCGGTGTCTCAGGCCAGACGGAGGGACGATACCTTGATCTGCTCGTCGACCTTATGTTGGTTCGGCGCCTTCGGCCTTGGCATGAGAATGCGGGCAAGCGCCTCGTCAAGTCGCCAAAGGTCTTTGTCAGGGATAGCGGTCTCGTCCATGCCTTGCTTGGCCTCGGTTCGCTGGAAAGCGTGCTGGGGCACCCGGTGGTCGGCGGAAGCTGGAAAGGGTTCGCCATAGAAACCCTGATCGCTGCCGCGCCGATTGGGACCGAAAACTTCTTCTACCGGACTGCAGCGGGGGCCGAGCTTGACCTCGTTCTGCGACTTCCCGGGAATACGACCTGGGCCATTGAGATCAAGCGCACCACAACACCCAAGGTGTCGCGTGGTTTCCACCTGTCGGTCGATGACATCAAGGCCAACCGGAAGATCTTGGTCTATGCCGGTGAACGAGAGGTGCCGGCAGGTGACGGGCTGAGAGCAATGCCTTTGGCCGCCGCCGTGGAGCAACTGCGCAATATTTAGGGCTCTCAACGCGCGTCGAAGACTTGTTCGTCCTGTTCATCTCCTGGCACGACTACGGCTTCCTGCGCCGCAACGACAACGCAGGCTGGACGCAGATCCGCGACAGGCTCCACTCATCCGTCAGGCACCCCATCCCGGGATTCTCCCGGGTGCGCGGGGAGAATACCGATGATGGCCCACCCTGACTTGTGTTCGTGGCAGTCTGTCGGATCCGTGTGGCGAAGTTTGGTGCGCTTGCAGGTCGTGGGGCCGGGACGCTGCATCAGCTGCCTGCGTCGAGCAAGGCCGCAAGAAGCGGGTTCGGAAAGCGCCGGTCCCGTGTCACGGCGAGGAAGGATTCAGCGATGCCGTCAAACCTGACGGCCTCGACCAGAAGTCCGGCGGCCAACTCGTCCTGCACGACGATGGGGGGAATGACGGCAAGCCCGGCATCTTCGCGCGCCAGAAGCCTCAACATGGCCATGTCGTCGATCTCTGCCGCGATGGCGGGCACCACACCAAGGCGACTGGTCAGCGCGTCAAAGGCCTCGCGCAGGGCGGTATCCCGCGTGGGCAGCACGATCGGTTCGCGCGCCAGAAGCTCGGCCAGCCGCCAGGGGCCGGGCCCGATCCGGGCCGGCGTGCCGATCAGGCTGACGGGCTGTTCGGACAGCCGGTGCACCAGCCACGGGCTGGCGGCATCGCGGGGCGGGGCGAGGTTCGTCAGCACGACATCAAGCGCGGTCGCCTCCAGCCCCCGCAGAAGCTCGGCCTGACTGCCGGATCGCAGCACGACCTCCACATCGGGCCGACCGATCAGGGGTCGCAGGAACCGCAGCTGGAAGTTCCTCGACAACGTTGCCAGCGCACCGACCCGCAGCACCTGCCTGCTGCGGCCGGTCCCGCGCAGGGTCGCGCTCAGATCCTCGGCGGTGCGGAAGATCGCCTCGGCATGATCCAGCGCGATCCGGCCCGCCTCGGTCAGCACGAGCGCCCGGCCCCGCCGTTCGAACAGGTCATGCCCAAGCGTCTGTTCCAGCGTGCGGATCTGGGTGGACAGCGCCGACTGCGACAGGTTGAGCCGCCGCGCCGCCGCGGTGAGCGATTCATCGGTCGCCACAGCTCGAAACAGGCGCAGGTGATGCAGGTTGATCTGGGCCATCGTTCTGTTTTCTGAATTGAAATAGCAGATAATATGAATTTTTCTGGCGCACTTCCAGCCGCTATCTCCTGTGTCGCATTCCCTTCTCATGCGGAGACCAGAAGATGGACCCCTTGTCGCTTGCCCCGCTCCCGCTGCTTTCCGCGTCTGCCCTTGCCGCGCTGCGGCCCGGCCGCCGTCCCGGAGCCATCCCGGCCGTCGCCGAAGCGGCTGCACTTGCCGCGCTGGCTCTGGCCATGGCGGGAGTCCCATGGCTGATCCTCTCCGGTCCGGCCGTTCTGGCGCTGGGGTCGGGGCCCGGGCTGCTGGCGCTGCGGCTAGACCCCATCAGCGCGACGATGGGCCTGCTGGTCGCCTTCGTCGGCTGGGTCGTGGTGCGCTACGCGCGCCGCCACCTCGACGGCGAGGCGCGCGAGGGGCGGTTTCATGCGCTGATGCTGGCCACGCTTGCTGCGGTTCTGGTGCTGATCCAGGCGGGAAGCCTTGCGGTTCTGGCAGGGGCCTTCCTGGCGACCGGCCTTGGCCTGCGTCAGCTTCTGCTGTTCTACCCCGAACGGGCAGAGGCTCGGCGCGCGGCGGCGAAATTCTCCCTTGTCTGGGGCGCGGGTGACGTGGCGGTGATCCTGGCGGCGCTGCTGCTCTGGTCCGCCTTCGGCACGGCCGATCTTGCCGCCATCGCCGCAGCCGCTGCCGGCGGCCTGCCTCTGGCAGCGCAGGGCGCGGTGGCGCTTCTGGTGCTCGCCGCGGCGCTCAAGACAGCGGCCTTCCCGCTGCATGGCTGGCTGACCGAAGTGATGGAGGCCCCGACCCCCGTTTCCGCACTTCTGCACGCAGGGATCGTCAACGCCGGCGGCTTCCTGCTGATCCGCATGGCCGAACTGGTGCAGGCAAGTCCGGGCGCGATGGCGGCGCTGGTGATGATCGGGGGGCTGACGGCCCTGTTCGGCGCTGTGGTCATGTTGACGCAATCGGCGGTCAAGACCGCATTGGCCTGGTCCACGGTGGCACAGATGGGCTTCATGCTGCTGCAATGCGGCCTGGGCCTCTGGGCGTTGGCACTTCTTCACATCGTGGCGCATTCGCTCTACAAGGCGCATGCCTTCCTGTCCTCGGGCGGTGCCGTGCAGGCCGTGGCGGCAGTGCGGCGGCCGGGGCCTGTGGCGGTGCCAAGCCTTGGCGCGGTCGCGCGGGCCTTCCTGATCGCGGTCGTCCTCTATGCCGCCGTCGCGGCAGGGTTCTCCGCGGTCGCGGGCGAGAAATCGGCGCAGGCACTTGCACTTGGCATGATCCTGGTCTTCGGCGTCGCCTATCTGGTTGCACAGGGTCTGGCCGACGCCGCGCCTGCCGCGCTTACACAGCGGACGGCGGCAGCTTCGGCGGGGGCGGCGGTCGCCTACTTTGCCTTTCATCAGGCGGCCTTCGCGCTCTGGGGCGGCGCGCTGCCCCGGGTTCCCTCGGCCGGTGCGCTGGAATGGGCGCTGATCGTGCTGGCCCTGCTCACCTTCGGGATGGTGGCGGTGGCGCAGGCGCTGTTTCCGCTCTGGGCGCACCACCCGGCGGCGGCCGGGCTGCGCGTGCACCTGGCCAACGGCCTGTATCTCAATGCGCTGTTCGACCGCCTGATCGGCGGCCTGAAGACGAGCAAACCCCTCTGACTCCCCCCCCGATCCCGTGGAGAGCCCCATGTTCCTCAAACCGATCGACATCGCCCCTGCCCGGATCGCGGGCATCCTGAAGGCCGCCGAGGCCGCGGCCCGCGCCATCCCGCCCGCCTTCCCGCTGTCGGCCACGGTCGCGGTCAACCCCTTCCTCGGCCAGACGGACGAGGATCTGGCGACCGCGGCGGCCCGTCTCGCCCGTGTCGCCGGAGTGGCGATCACCCGGCCCCGGTCCGAATTCGCCGCCGAGGTCGCGGCAGGCCGGATCACCGATGACGATCTGGCCGCGGCACTGCTGGCCTCGACCTCTCCGGTGAAGCCTCGGGATCTTGCCCTGCTGAAGGCCAAGCTGGCGGTGACCCCTCCGGCACCTGCGGCCCTGCCGACAGTGGCGGACCTGGCAAGTGCCGCCACGGGCATCGACTGGCCTGCGGTGATCTCTCGCGCGTTCGGCCTGTGGGCGGCCGGCCAGTTCGACCAGGGGCAGGCATTGTGGACGCCAGCGCCGGGACAGGACGCCTTCGCCACGTGGCGCGCCTGGGCGTCCCACGACCTGACGCCCGAGATCGCTGGCCTTCGGGGCTTTTGCGCGCATGTCGCTGCGGCCCCCGACACGTCTGAACGCGCCATCCTGCGCGCGGCCGGGCGGCTGGGGATCACCGAGGCCGCGGCACCGACGGTCTTCCACCGGCTGCTCATTGACCTCGGCGGCTGGGCGCAGCACGCCCGCTGGCTCTTGTGGGAGGCGGAACTCAAGGGGGGCAGCGACAGCATGCTCATCGATCTGCTGGCGATCCGGCTCATCTGGGAGGAGGCCCTGATCGCCCATGCCCCTGAGGTGGCCGAGCCCTGGGCAAGGACACTGGGCGCCCATGCCGCGCCGATCGCGCCTTCGCCTGACCAGGTGATCGACGCGATCCTGCAAGAGGCGGCAGAGCGGGCGCATCAGCGCCGGCTGGCCGCCATGCTGACCGGTGCGAAGACGCCAGCCGGTCGCCCCACGCTGCAGGCCGCCTTCTGCATCGACGTGCGTTCGGAAGTGTTCCGCCGCGCGCTGGAGGCGCTGGACCCCGGCATCGCCACTATCGGTTTTGCCGGTTTCTTCGGACTTCCTCTGGCGCACCGCGCCCATGGCACCGACGAGGTCGCCGCGCACCTTCCTGTGCTCCTGAACCCCGCCATCACCTCCACCGCTCACGCCGCCCCTGCGGTGGAGCAGGCCACGCGGATCGCCGCGCGCACCGCGCGCGCCTGGGGCCGGTTCCGGCAGGCGGCGGTATCGTCCTTCGCCTTCGTCGAGGCGGCGGGACCGGTCTATGGGGTGAAGCTGGTCAGGGACGCGCTTGGCCTGCCCGGCAAGCCGGAAATCGCCCCGACACCCCGGATCGAAGGCGGGCTCACGCCCGAGGCCAAGGCGGCCACCGGCGCCGCAGTGCTGAAGGCCATGAGTATGACGAGCGGTCACGCACGGCTGGTCCTGCTGCTGGGACACGGTGGGCAGGTGACGAACAACCCGCACGCAAGCGCCTATCACTGCGGCGCCTGCGGCGGCCAGACCGGCGAGGTCTCGGCCCGTCTGCTGGCCATCCTTCTGAACGACCCCGAGACGCGCGCGGGTCTGCCGGCGCATGGCATCGACCTTCCAGCCGATACCTTCTTCGTGGCGGGGCTGCACGACACCACGACAGACGCGGTGACGCTTTACGACGACACGCCCGCACCGGACCACAGCACCGAGCTTGCCACGGCAAGGGACTGGCTGGCCCGCGCTACAAGGGCTGCGCGGGCCGAACGGGCGCTGCGCCTGCCCGGGGCGACGGCGGCCACGGTCGCGGCGCGAGCCCATGACTGGGCCGAAGTGCGCCCCGAATGGGGCCTTGCAGGCTGCGCCGCCTTCATCGCCGCACCCCGAGCCGTGACCGCCACGGCGGATCTGCAAGGTCGCGCCTTCCTGCACAGCTACGACTGGCAGGCCGACGCGGGTTTCGGCACACTGGAACTGATCCTGACCGCACCGGTCGTCGTCGCCAGCTGGATCAGCCTGCAATACTACGGCTCCACCGTTGCGCCGGATGTCTTCGGCGGCGGAAACAAGCTGATCCACAACGTCGTGGGCGGCATCGGAGTGGTGCAGGGCAACGGCGGCATGCTGCGCCCCGGTCTGCCTTTGCAGACGGTCCATGACGGGGCGCGCCCCGCACACGAGCCGCTGCGTCTGTCGGTCCTAATCGAGGCACCGCAGACCGCGATGACCGAGATCCTGGCGCGCCAGGCCGGGGTTCGAGCGCTGTTCGACAATGGCTGGCTGCATCTCTTCGCACTCGAAGGCGGCCGAATCGCCGCGCGCTATCGCCCTGGCCTGCTCTGGGCGGCGGTAGACGGTCTTGCCCAGACGGCATGAGACTGCCCGCTCGACGTGCAGCCGGCAGGACACGGGTCAAGGCGGCGGCCGTGCGCTGCCGTTCGCGGCATGGCATGGGCCTTTCGGGGCCCCGAGGTCTTTGGATACGGACCGCTCCGGTCGCCTTACCGGAGAGTCTCCGCACGCAAGAACGATCATCGAAGCCGCCTGCGCCGCAGCGGCAGCAACCAATCAGCCTCAGAGACGGTTCCCCGCAGACCCACCCTGGCTCAGCGATGCCGTCGGGGGGCGGTCACATCATCTGAGCCGTTCCCGAACCTCGGCGAGAACGTGGAACTCGCGCTGAAGATGCACGGCATTCGCAGCGTCGCGCGCCTCTGGCGCATGATCCAATCCGAAGCGCCGTGTTTAGCGGGCCCATGCAGGCGCCTGAAAGGCCGGACGGCGACGGGGCCGGGATCCGACCTGCAACGCCGTCCGCCTTCAGCCCTGATCCCGTTACGGGAAACCTCCCGGTCCGGGCTGTCGCAACCTGCCGATGTCCCGGGCCTTGACGGCATGACCGGCGCGGAAACCCGCGTGCTAGGCGCCCGGACCCCGTCACGCACTGGCAGGACCGCCCGCGCCGAGGCGTTCCGGCCGGGCGCCCTCAGGCCTCGGCCCAGAGACCCTCGTCCTTGACGATCTGGTAGGCTTCGTCGAGGGACTTCTTCGCGCGCTCGATCAGGACGTCGATCTCCTCGGGCTTGATCACCAGCGGCGGGGCGATGATCATCCTGTCGCCGACGTGACGCATGATCAGGTCGTTGGCAAAGCAGCGTTCCCGGGTCTTGTAACCCACGGTCCCGGCTTCGCTGGCGAACTTCGCCCGTTTTGCCTTGTTCGGGGTCAGCGCGATCGACCCCATCAGCCCGACAAGCTTTGCCTCGCCCACCATCGGGTGCTCGGTCAACGCCTCCCAGCGTTCCTTGAGGTAAGGATGCGCCACCTCGCGGACATGCTCGACGATCTTCTCGTCCTGCATGATCCGAAGGTTCTCCAGCGCCACCGCGCAGGCGACCGGGTGGCCGCTGTAGGTGTAGCCGTGGAAGAACTCCCCTGCCCCGCCGACGACATTCGCCACCTCGTCGCAGACGATCGAGCCCCCGATCGGGGCATAGCCCGAGGAGAGGCCCTTGGCGATGGTCATGATATGCGGCCTGATAGCAAAGGTCTCGGACCCGAACCAGTTGCCCGTGCGCCCGAAGCCGGTGATGACCTCGTCCGCGATCAGCAGGATGCCGTACTTGTCGCAGATGCGCTGGATCTCGGGCCAATATGTCTTTGGCGGCACGATCACGCCGCCCGCACCCTGGATCGGTTCGCCGATGAAGGCAGCCACATTGTCGGGCCCGATCTCGAGGATCTTCTTCTCCAGCTCCTGCGCGCGGGCCAGGCCGAACTCGTCCTCCGACATGTCCCCGCCCTCGCCCCACCAATAGGGCTGATCGATATGCTCGATCCCGTCGATCTTGCCGCCATGCGCATGGATCGGCTTCATGCCGCCAAGGCTTCCGCCGCCCATCGTGGACCCGTGATAGCCGTTCCAGCGCGCGATGATGGTCTTGCGCCAGGGCTTGCCCATCACGTCCCAGTAGCGCCGCACCAGACGGATGTTGGTGTCGTTCGCCTCGGACCCCGAACCCGCGAAGAACACATGGTTCAGATCGCCCGGCGCAAGCTTCGCGATCTCGGCCGCCAGGGCAATCGCCGGAACATGGGTGGTCTGGAAGAAGGTGTTGTAATAGGCGAGCTCCTCCATCTGCCGCGCCGCGACCTGTGCCAGCTCCTTGCGCCCATAGCCGATGTTCACGCACCACAGCCCCGCCATGCCGTCGATGATCCGGTGGCCCTCGCTGTCGGTCAGCCAGACCCCCTCACCCCGCGTGATGACCCGCGCGCCCTTGGCCGCCAGCCCCGCCTTGTCGGTGAAGGGATGGAAATGGTGCGCCGCGTCCAGACGCTGCAACTCGGCCGTGGGCATGTGGTTGGTGATCATGTTCATGGGCAGACCTCGCGGGATTCGGCAGGGCCTTCTACCCCGCCTTTTTCGCAGGATATGATCAAACGCGCCGGCATTCAAGAAATTTGATCAAATTAATCGAGCGCGTTCCGCGCGCTGCTTTCCTCTCGTCGTCGCGCCTACGCGCTTCTCCTCGGAGGGGGCATCCTGCCTCCGAAACCCCCGGGCAGTATTTCGGAAAGAGCAACTACCCTTGCCCTTTGCACAAATTCTCTCGGGGGTTCCGGGGGTGAAACCCCCGGCCACCGAGCCGGTTGGCCGGAACGGCCAGAGGCGAGAGTCTAGACTTGCGCCTGCAAAGGCGCTCATTTCGATGGCCGCCGCTCAATGACCCTCGGCCAGCGCCTGCCGGACGTGGTCCACACCCTGCTGGATGTCTTCCCTGATGGCCCGCGCCAGGGCCCTGGCATCGCCGGCCCGCATCGCCGCCAGCGCCTCGCGGTGCAAGTCCGGCGCCGCCTCGCGGCCGTAACGGTCGATCACCGCCCGCAGGCTCGGCCCGGCCCGCAGCCACAGCGACCGCGCCAGGTCCAGAAGGACCGGGGCCTCCGCCGCCTCATACAGCGCGAAGTGGAAGGCGTGGTTCGCCGCCAGGTAGTCTGGCAGCTTCCCCGCCTCGATGGCCCGGTTCACCGCTCCGTCGATCGCCTCCAGCCCGTCGATCTGCGCCGCTGTCAGCTTCGGCGCGGCAAGTTCCGCCAGTTTCGGCTCGATGGCGAGACGCGCGAAGGCCACCTGCTCCAGCATTTCGGCAGTCAGTTCCGGCACCGCGACCCGCCGGTTGCCCTGCGGCAAGAGCGCACCTTCCGCCGTCAGCCGACGGATCGCCTCGCGCACCGGGGTCATGCCTGCGCCCAGTTCGGCAATCAGCCCCTGGATGGTGACCGGAGCTCCCGGCGCCAGATGCCCGAACAGGATCATGTCGCGCAGCCGCGCATAGGTGACCTCGTGGCTCGGAATCTTGCGGGTGTCGGCGTCCATCGGGGCTCCCTTCGGCTTTGCCCTTTATGACGCCATCCTTCGGGCAATCAAGAGTTGATCAAATCCGCCCGCGCAATTCCTCAACCCGCTTTGGGCGCATAACGGAAGCGCGTCACATCCGCCGTCCAGCCCTGCCCTGTCAGGTCATGCGCCACGACGCCGACGAAGGCCCCGGTGAAGGACGCATGTTCCCCGCGCCCGCCCTCGTCCGACACGACCGAGGCATCCAGCTCCGGCCCGACCGCCGCGCCGTTCACGCGGAACCGCTGCACCGCCCGGTCCACCGAGACCCCCAGCGTCACCTTGCCCTCCGCCACCGGGAACCGCCCGTGGAAGGTCAGCGCCTCGCCCGGCCAGTCGCCGAGGCAGGACACCAGCGTCACCACCCGCGCACCACCCTCGCGCGTGACCAGTGCCGCATGGAACTTGTGCCGATTGTAATAGGTGATCAGCCCCGCCGCCCGCTGCCAGTTCGGCGGGTCCGCGATCAGATCGCACTCGGCCTCATAGCTGGGTTCATCCTGCCGCCTGGCGACCAGAGACTGCTCGAACCACGACCCGAGGCTCTCCCGCCCGATCAACCGCAGCGCACTCCCCGTCAGCGTGAATATCCGCTCCGATTCCGGCGTCCGCAGCCATTGGAAATCCATCGGCAACACCGAGCCCGTGAAATCATACTCCACCGCCCCCGGCACCACCCGCTCCACCGGCAGATCGACCGTGGTCGGCGGCAGCATCCCGCCATCCTTCAGCCACAGCCACCCGTCGCGCCAGACGACCTCGGCCAGCCCCGTTTCACGCCCTGTCGCACAGAACAGCCCGCGCGGACCCTGCTGCGGCCTCCCGCAGAGGAAGGAATGCCAGAACCGCCCGTCATGCCCTTCGACATACTGGCCATGCCCCATCCGCTGAATGGGGTTCTCCGGGTTGAACCTTGCCGTGATCACATGCTTTGCCGGATGCGTCTCATAGGGCCCCCGGATGTCCTTCGACCGCGCCAGCGTGACCGCATGGTCATAGCCCGTGCCCCCTTCCGCAGTGGTCAGGTAGTAGTAACCGTCATGCCAGAACAGATGCGGCGCCTCGGTCAGCCCGAGGTCGGTGCCGGTGTAGATCGTCGTCACCTCGCCCAGCAGACCCTTCTCCGGGTGCCATTCCTGCAACTCGATCCCGTCGAACAGGTCGTTGGCCGGGTTCAGCCCCGTCCCCTTGCCGCGATGGTTCCAGCGCATGTTGACGAACCACTTGCGCCCGTCGCGGTCGTGGAAAAGCGACGGATCGAAGCCCGAGGAATTGACATAGGTCGGGTCCGACCACTCGCCGTCCACCGTCTCGCAGGTGACGATGTAGTTGTGCGCGTCCTTGAAGGCGCCATCCAGCCGCTTGACGTCGGTGTAGACCAGCCAGAACTTCCCGTCCGCCCAAGACAGGCAGGGTGCCCAGATCCCGCAGCTGTCGGGGTTGCCGCGCATGTCCAGCTGCTTCGCCCGCCGCAACGGACGCGCCACCAGCCGCCAGTTCACCAGGTCGCGGCTGTGGTGGATCTGCACCCCCGGATACCATTCGAAGGTCGAGGTCGCGATGTAATAGTCCTCACCCACCCGGCAGAAACTCGGGTCGGGATTGAATCCGCGGATCACGGGATTTTCCAGCATCATCAACCTTTTGTCATGGATGCGGGCGGAGGGCCCCCTCACCCCCCGCCCGCTGCGGCCCGCCCGGCAGGGAGGTGCCGGGCACCGGGGCCGGTTCTCAGCGCAGAAGCGCCCGCGCCTCGGCGGGCGAAAGCGCCGCCGGCCGGGTGCAGGTGGTGGTCAGCGTCACGAACTCGCCCGTCTCGCCCGATTTCAGGCAGGCGGTCATCACATCCACCCCATGCAGCGTCCGCTCCAGGCTGCAACGCGCGTCACGCCCGGCTTGCAGCGCCTCAACCATGTCGGCGAGACCCGCGGTCCGGTAGTTCGCCAGCGGCCCGCGCTGCGGGTGTTCCTGGTTCGGCACACCGAAGGGGTGATCCCAGGGCGCTACCTCGGTCAGGGTGCCGGCCTTGTCCGCCACCTCGACCGTGCCGCCGAAGAAGTTCGGGTCGGGGACATAGAGCGTGCCCTCGGTGCCGTAGAACTCGAAATGATTGCGCTTGTGATGCCAGACGTCCCACGAGGTCGTCAGGTTAACTACCGCGCCATTGTGGAATTCCAGCAGCGCATGGATGTTGGTCGGCGTCTTGACCGGAATCTCCTGCCCCGCGCGGGCGCCCGATCCGATGGTCCGGGTCGGTGTGGCCGAGGAGGTGATTGCGCCCACCCGCTTCACCGGCCCCAGGAAGTTGATCAGGTTCGCCACATAATAGG
>JBKBVC010000396.1:0-2588 GCA_046289805.1 Tabrizicola sp. | reverse complement strand
GCGCGAACCAGTAGAGGGCCGCGTCGGGGTCGGACCCGCGCACCGATTTGTGCAGCGCCGAAATCAGGTTGTAATGCTCGTCCCCCGACTTGTCGTATTTGGCCGCGCGGCGCATCAGCCGCTGCGCCAGCTGGTCGGGCGCCAGGGGAGCCTCGGTCTTCCAGGCCGCCACCTGCTCGACCAGGTTCAAGAGTGCCCGCCCGTCGCCATCGGCCATCTCGAGGAGTGCCTCGCGTGCCTCTCCGGTCAGGGGCAGGGCGCGGCCCAGTTCCTGTTCCGCGCGCTGGGCCAGACGCTCCAGATCGGCGAGCGACAGGCGCTCAAGGACGATCACCTGGGCACGGGACAGAAGCGCAGCGTTCAGCTCGAAACTGGGATTCTCGGTGGTGGCGCCGACCAGCAGGATCGTGCCGTCCTCCATATGCGGCAGGAAGCCGTCCTGCTGCGCCTTGTTGAAGCGGTGGATCTCGTCCACGAAGAGGAGAGTTCCCTTCCCGTTCTGGCGCCGCACCTTCGCCGCCTCGAACACCTTTCGCAGCTCGGGCACCCCGGTGAAGATCGCGCTGATCTGCACGAAATGCAGGTCGGTCTCATCCGCCAGAAGCCGCGCGATGGTGGTCTTGCCCACACCCGGCGGCCCCCAGAGGATCAGCGAGGACAGCGATCCCGAGGCCAGCATCGCCCCCAGCGGCCCGTCGCGCGAAAGGATCCTGTCCTGCCCGATCACCTCGGACAGCGCCTTCGGCCGCAGCCGGTCGGCCAGGGGACGCGGACCGCTGTCGGGTCGGGCAGAGGGCATGTCGAAGAGATCCGCCATGTCCGCAGTCTAGCCGCGCGTGCGGCAGGACTAAAGCCGGAAGCGCAGGCGGAGGGGCTGACCCTGACGGATCAGGTCGATCTGCCAGAGCCGGGCCGGTTGACGAGCCGCCGCAAGGGCCTCGGCGGGGGTGGCAACGACCATGCCATTGATCGCCACCAGCACGTCGCCCGCCTGCAAGCCGATGTCATAGGCCAGATCGGCGGCTTCCATCACCGCGACACCGCTTGCTGACAGGGGAAGTCGCAACTCGCCGATCACCGCCGGATTGATCCGCGCCAGCGTGGCGCCGCGCAGGATCACATCTTCGGACACGGTCAGCGTCTGGCGGTCCGGCACGTCCGGCGCCGGTCCCAGCACGACCTCGGCCTCTGCCTCGGTGCCCTCGTGAATGAACCTCACGGTTTGCGGCCCCGGCCCCAGAACCGCGAGACGATACAGGAATTCCTGCGGCGTGTTGATCGCTGCGGCACCCAGGGCCAGCACCACGTCGCCCTCGGCCAGTCCGGCCAGGGCAAAGGGGCTTTGCGGATGCAGCGCCGTGATCAACACTCCGACCGGGCGATCCATGCCAAGGGCCTCGGCGAAGGATCCATCCACCTCTTGCGCCATCATCCCGGCCCAGGGCCGCTGAAACCGGCTCTCGCCGGCCTCGGCCTGCGCGACCACCGCTGCGACCAGGTTGGAGGGGATGGCAAAGCCGATCCCGTTCGACCCGCCGCCCCGCGTGAGGATCGCGGTGTTGATCCCGACCAGCCGGCCCGCCACATCGACCAGCGCGCCGCCGGAGTTTCCCGGATTGATCGGCGCATCGGTCTGCACGAAATAACCCGTCCCGTCCCCCACCTGCAACGCCGAGCGGGCCAGCCCGGACACGATCCCGGAACTGACCGTCTGACCCACGCCGAAGGGGTTGCCGATCGCCAGGACCAGATCGCCGACCTGCAAGGCATCGCTGTCGCCGATTTCCAGTGCGGGCAGCGGCTCGTCGGTCTCGACCTTGAGGACGGCCAGGTCCGACTGGGGATCATCGAGCAGCACCCGTGCGGCGAACTCTTGCCGGTCGGCCAGGACGACACGGATGTCGGTCGCCTCTGCCACGACATGGTGATTGGAAACCACGATCCCGTCGGGCGATACGATCACGCCCGAACCCAGCGAGTTCTGCACCCGCTGGGGGCCGACAAAGTCCTGGAAGAACTGGTCGAAGAACGGATCTCCGGCGAAGGGATTTGCCCGGTCCCGCACCTGCTGGCGGACATAGATGTTCACCACGGCCGGTGCCGTCTCGCGGACGACAGGGGCAAAGGACAGCGCGATGTCCCCGGCGCTGCCGGGCACGGCGGTTTCGGCACGCAGCACAACGGGTGCAGGGACGAGAGCAAGGCAGAAAAGAAGCTGCAAGGGACGCATCAGGGGCCTCCGGCGACAGTGCTCTCCCTATCTGGAGCCATCCGGGCAGCGAGGCAACCCGGGTCGCCCCTATACTCATTCCCACTCGGCATGCACGTCAGGGGCACGCAACCATGGCGTGCCAAGCCGATCAAGCCGGTACTGGCTTGACCGGCATGACCAAGGCCTTCAATGCATGCCTTGCGCCATGCTGATGGTGACGCAAACGCAGTCGAGACCGTCGAAATTCAGGATCGGTCCGACCGGCTCGCATTCCAGGCCGACCCGGCGGCCGATCCGGCGCGAGGCTTCGGGAATCAGTCCCAGAACCGAGGTGGCGCCCAAGGCCCGGGCGGCGTTCACCATTTCCTGGCGCAAT
>JBKBVC010000395.1:0-2588 GCA_046289805.1 Tabrizicola sp. | reverse complement strand
GGGCATCGAGCCCCCGCGCGCGGCGCTGCCGCGGCCCGGTGCGTGACGCTATCCTCGGGTGCGGTCGGGGAAGCCTCCGGCGGGAGTATTTGTGCAAGGGGCAAATGCATCTTGCCCTTTTCGCAAATACTCTCTGGGGGTCTGGGGGGCGAAGCGCCCCCAGTCGGCCTGCCCGAGGCGGAACCAGGCGCAAGAGGGACGCTGACCCTGCGCGCGACCCCAGACGGAGAGGCTTCCCCTTTCCGAGCCGGCTTGATACCCAGTCCCTGACAGGGAAGGACCCCGAAGTGCCGATTTCCGACAACCTGCGCGGCATCCTCCTGATGTGCGCCTCGATGGCCGCGTTCACGATCAACGACACCTTCATGAAGTCGGTTACGCAGACCCAGCCCCTGTTCCAGACCATCGGCCTGCGGGGACTGATCGCGGTGGCGGGGCTGACCATCCTCTGCCTCGCCACCGGAGCCTTCCGGTTCCGCCCGAACCGCCGTGACGCGGGCCTGATCCTCCTGCGCTCGCTGGCCGACGTGGCCGCCACGGTCTTCTTCCTCGAGGCGCTGTTGCGGATGCCGCTGGCCAACCTCTCGGCCATTCTTCAGGCGCTTCCCCTGCTCATCACCCTCGGCGCGGCCCTGGTCTATGGCGACAGGATCGGCTGGCGCCGGATGACCGCGATCCTGGTGGGCCTTGCCGGTGTTCTGATCATCATCCGCCCGGGGACCGAGGGCTTCGACCGCTGGTCGCTTCTCGGCCTTGCCTCGGTGGCCTGCGTCGTGGTGCGCGACCTTTCGGTCCGTCCCCTGCAAGGCCAGGTCCCATCGGCCCTCGTCGCCCTCGGTGCCGCCGTCGCTGTCACGCTCATGGGCTGGACCGGTACCGCCTTCCAGGGCTGGCAGAGGCCCGACGCCTGGGAGGCCGCCCGCGTCCTTGGCGCCGGTCTTTTCCTGATCGTCGGCTATCTGACCTCGGTCAGCGCCATGCGCCATGGCGACATCGGTCTTGTGGCTCCCTTCCGCTACACCTCGCTGCTCTGGGCCATCGCGCTGGGCTTTCTTGTCTTCGGCAACCTGCTCGACGTCTGGACGCTGGTCGGGGCGGCCATCGTCGTCGGCGCGGGCCTCTTCACCCTCTGGCGCGAGCGCCAGCTGCGCCGGCGGGCGGCCTGACCGGCGGGGCAGGGGCCGTCCATTGACACCCCAGCCGATTCCCCCTATACGCCCGCCAACCCGAGGGGCGAGGTCCGCCTTTGTCCCAGGGCTCAGAGCGCTTGAAGTGGTCATGATCCGGGCCGAGAACGCCCCGATCCTCTGGAATTCCACCGCGTCATCCCGGGAGGGGATGGGTGCGGTGTTCGTGTTTTGCGATTCGCGCAGGACACGGTCGAGAAGCGGCGTCGGGGTGGCACCCGGCGAGTATCGAAACGAGGAACGTGAATGCCGACGATTCAACAGCTGATCCGGAAGCCCCGGGAAGCAGTGGTCCGGAAGTCCAAGTCGCAGCACCTGGAATCCTGCCCGCAAAAGCGTGGGGTCTGCACCCGCGTCTACACCACCACCCCGAAGAAGCCGAACTCGGCCATGCGGAAGGTCGCCAAGGTGCGCCTGACCAACGGATTCGAGGTCATCTCCTACATCCCCGGCGAAAAGCACAACCTTCAGGAACACTCGGTCGTCCTGATCCGTGGCGGCCGGGTCAAGGACCTTCCGGGTGTGCGCTATCACATCCTCCGCGGCGTGCTGGACACCCAGGGCGTGAAAGAACGTCGTCAGCGTCGTTCGAAATACGGCGCCAAGCGTCCGAAGTGAGGAGATAAGAGATGTCCCGTCGTCACGCCGCCGAAAAGCGCGAGATCCTGCCCGATGCCAAGTTCGGCGACCGGGTGGTCACCAAGTTCATGAACAACCTGATGCTCGACGGCAAGAAATCGGTCGCCGAGTCGATCGTCTACGGCGCACTTGACCGCGTCCAGACCCGCCTGAAGCGCCCCGCCGTCGAAGCCTTCCACGAGGCGCTCGACAACGTGAAGCCTTCGGTCGAAGTCCGCTCGCGCCGTGTCGGCGGTGCGACCTACCAGGTTCCGGTCGAAGTCCGGGCCGAGCGTCGCGAGGCTCTGGCGATCCGCTGGCTGATCCAGGCCGCGCGCAAGCGCAACGAGAACACCATGGAAGAGCGTCTGGCCGCCGAGCTGGCCGATGCCGTGCAGAACCGCGGCACTGCCGTGAAGAAGCGCGAAGACACCCACAAGATGGCCGACGCGAACAAGGCGTTCAGCCATTACCGCTGGTAAGGAGCGCAGATCATGGCACGCGAATATCCGCTGCACCTCTACCGCAACTTCGGGATCATGGCCCACATCGACGCGGGCAAGACCACGACGACCGAGCGGATCCTGTATTACACCGGCAAGTCGCACAAGATCGGCGAGGTGCATGACGGCGCCGCGACGATGGACTGGATGGAACAGGAGCAGGAGCGGGGCATCACCATCACCTCGGCTGCGACCACGACCTTCTGGGAAAAGACCCTGGACGGGAAGACCCCCGTTTCGGAAAAGCACCGCTTCAACATCATCGACACCCCCGGCCACG
>JBKBVC010000394.1:365-2592 GCA_046289805.1 Tabrizicola sp. | reverse complement strand
CACCGCCTCCGAAGCGATGCCGTGGTTCCAGAAGGCGGGGGCGACCCAGAAGGCGACCTCGGACTGGCCGCGGTCCATCTTCTTCAGGCTGATGACCCCCAGCACCTCGGGCAGGCCCGAGCGGGTGCCGTCCATGACCCAGATGTCCTCGTCCCCGCCCGCAGCCATAGCGCGGGCGCAGAAGGCCTCGGCCGCACCGGGCGGAAGGGGATGCGGGATGCCCTGGGTCGCCTCGGCCACGCGTTTGTCCCCGGCATACAGCGCGAAGAGGCCCGCGTCGGACTTCCGCACCGGGCGCAACGTGAAGCGTTCTGTCGCGATCTCGACCGGACTGCCGATCTTCTCCAGGATCATGGCTCCCTCCCTTATGAAGCACATGTGGGTGTTGCCGGTTACCCGTGCAATCGCCCGATTGTTTGACCGTTTCACGGTCACGTCATGGCAAGGCGCCACATTCGCGACCGGGAACGGCCCCTCGAGACGAGAAGGGGGACCGGCCCTTCGGCCGATCCCCCATCTACAATCCGATTGTAAAGGTTCGGCTTACTCGGCTGCCTCCGACACGGGGAGCACCGAAATGAAGGTGCGGCCCTTGAGGCCCTTCTTGAAGGTCACGCGGCCCTCGACGGTAGCGAAGATCGTGTGGTCGGTGCCCATGCCCACGCCTTCGCCCGGGAACCACTTGGTCCCGCGCTGGCGGCAAATGATGTTGCCGGGAATGGCATGCTGGCCGCCGTAGAGCTTCACGCCCAGGCGACGACCGGCCGAGTCGCGACCGTTGCGGGACGAACCGCCTGCTTTCTTGTGTGCCATGGCGTCTTACTCCTGCGCTGCAGCGGCCTTGGCGGCACGCTTCGGTTTCTCGGCGGCCTCGGGCGCAGCTGCGGCCTTGGCGGCCTTCGCGGGCTTATCGGCCTTGGCGGCACCCGGAGCCTCATGCGCGGCGCGGCGGGCGGCAACGGTGCCGATCGCGGCCTTGACGCCCGTCTTGTCGGCGCCCTTTTCCAGGACTTCGGTCACGCGCACCAGCGTCAGGTGCTGACGGTGGCCCTTGGTGCGCTGGCTGGAGTGCTTCCGGCGGCGCTTGACGTAGTGGATGGTCTTTTCGCCCTTGATCTGGTCGATGACCTCGGCCTGCACGGCCGCACCCTTGACGAAGGGCGCGCCGATGGTCGTGCCGACCATCAGGATCTCGTTGAACTGGATCTTGTCACCGGCCACGGCATCCAGCTTCTCAACGCGCAGCACGTCACCCGCCTGCACCTTGTATTGCTTGCCGCCGGTCTTGAGGACCGCAAACATGGTCTTTCCTTCCATCGCTCCGCGCCCTGTGGCCCCCTCTCGGGCGTTTTCGGGGTTTCCCCGCCTCGGACAGCGCGCCCCGGATGGGGCGTCATTGAAAACATGAACCCCGGCACAGAGTCACCCCTGGCCGGGATGCGCGCTTATGCGGTGAAGCGGATCGACTGTCAAGCGCTCCGCTTCAGATTTCGCGACCCAGCAAGGCCCGCCCCGCAGCACGACCAAGTTCATGCGAGACGGGACGGAACACCCGGTCGAAGGCCAGAAAAAGCGCCGCATTCAGCCGCTGACCCGCGGGGCTTTCCCAGAAGGCCACATAGGAGGCAAGCTCGTCTTCCGACAGCGGGGCATAGGCAAGCCCCAGATAGGCGTCCAGCCAGGTGGCGGTGTCCGACCGTATCTGATCTTCGCGCGACCAGACATCCGCGAGGATCTCGTCCTCGGGCATGGTCCGACCGTAGGCCCCTGTCTCGGCCATGCCGGTCATGAAGGCGAGGTTGCCGGACATCGCACCTGCGACATTGGCCTCCAGCAGGTCGGCGACCTCGATCATCCGCCCGATCAGCGCGACCTTGGGATCGCGCGATGCCGCCGCCTCGTCTGCCGCGACACGGGCGGCCTCTTCGGCAGCCGTATCGAGAAAGGCCCGACGGGCCTCGATCTCGAGCCCGAGGATCCGCTGGCCGAGCTCCGTGCCGTAAAAGGCGACAACGCCGTCAAAGACAGCGGGGTCCTTGCCGATCTCCTCGGCAAGCGCGGTTTCGAAATCCTGTCGCAGTCGGTCAAGGTCATAGATCTGCGAGACCGACTCCGCCCACTCCGCCCCTCCGCGCGAGGGGAACATGTCCGCCTCGAGCGTGCGGCCGTGGGCGAGGCCCTCCTCGCGCATAACCTCGAACAGCTCTTCCAGCCGCATCGCGATGTC
>JBKBVC010000394.1:0-355 GCA_046289805.1 Tabrizicola sp. | reverse complement strand
GCTTGACCTTGACGAGGTCGGTGACCGACTGCTCGGCGCGCTGCGTCGTGGTGGCGGTTTCCGCCGCCAGCGGCGAGGTGGCCGCGAGAAGGGCGACCAGTGCGAGACGAGGCAGGAGCATGGGCAGCGGTCCCCTGATGATGGCGTAGGCCGTGTTGTCTGAGGTAATGCGTTCCCCATGGCTTGCCAAGGCAGGCATGCCGCAACTGCCCGTGACCGCCTCGCCCCGCAGCGGGGCCATCTTGCAGAATGCCCCTTGCGCAGCGGAATGCTCCCGGATAATGAGCGCCGGACATGGACGACCCCTGAAGCGCGGAGAGGTGACGGAGTGGTCGATCGTGGCGGTCTCGAAAAC
>JBKBVC010000006.1:0-12984 GCA_046289805.1 Tabrizicola sp. | reverse complement strand
TTGCAGCCAGGCCACCGACATGTCGATGGTTTCTGTATATACGATCGGAGCGATGGCGTCGAAGAAGGCGAGCGCCTCGGCGCCGGTTGCCTGACGGATGCTTTCGGCGAGCGCGGGACTGGTGAGCGGGCCGGTGGCGACGATCCAGTGGCCGGATGAAGGAAGTTCGGTAACTTCCTCATATGACGTGAAGATCAGGGGATGCGACTTCAGACGTTCGGTGACGGCGCGGGCGAAGGGTTCGCGGTCCACCGCCAGCGCACCGCCCGCGGGGAGGCGGTGGCGGTCTGCCATCTCCATCACCAGACTGCCGGCCCGGCGCATTTCCCAGTGGATCAGGCCCACGGCATTCCGTTCGTGGTCGTCGGAGCGGAAGGAGTTCGAGCAGACCATCTCGGCGAAATCGCCGGTCCGGTGCGCGAAGGTGGCGACCTTGGGGCGCATTTCGTGGATGACGACGGGCACGCCAAGATTCGCGGCAGCCCAAGCGGCCTCGGATCCGGCCATGCCGCCGCCGATGATGTGCAGGGGTTCCATGCGGGCGGATGTAGCGGTGCAGGGCCGGCGTTGCAAGCAGGGGCGCTGCCCCTCTGGGCCTTTCGGGCCCATTCACCCCGGGATATTTGTGGACAGATGAAGGGCCCGGCGCTGGGAGCGAACGAAGGCGCCGGGATCGTCGGTCGGATGGCCGAGGGCGGCGGCCTTCAGGAAGAAGCCGGGGGCGGGGAGTTGGTAAGGCGAGAGGCGCTGGCGCAGGAGGGCAGCGCGGAAGGGGCGACCGGCGGCTGCGTCTTCCTCCATCAGGGTTTCAAGGCGCGCCGTGAGGTCGGCCATGCGCAGGCCGAGGTCGCGGGCAAGTTCGCCATAGGTGATGGTCTGCCTCGCGGCGGCCAGCGCCGCGAGGCGGGCCTCAAGCGTCATCACCCTGGTCGGCGACGCGGGCGACGGAGACGACTTCCTCATCCGCGGCGATGGAGAAGACCTTGACCCCTCCGGCGCTGCGGGAGCGGAAGCTGATCTGGTCCACCGGCACGCGGATCGATTGGCCGGTGGAGGTGGCAAGCATGATCTGGTCGGAAAGCTCCACCGGGAAGGAGGCGATGATGCGCCCGCCGCGCGGGCCGGGGCTGATGGCCTTGACGCCCATGCCGCCGCGGCCCTTGACCGGGTAGTCGTGGCTGGAGGAGAGCTTGCCCGAGCCGCCCTTGGTGACCGTGAGGATCAGATCCTCGGCCGCCGACATCTCGGCATAGCGTTCGGGGCTAAGCTGGCCTGCGGGAACGGTTTCTTCCTCGTCGTCAGCCTCGTCCTCGGTCACGCCGGCCATCAGGCGGCGCTGTTTCAGATAGGCGGCGCGTTCCTCGGGCGTGGCCTCGAAATGGCGGATGATCGACATCGAGACGACGTGGTCGCCCTCGGCCAGCCGGATGCCGCGCACGCCGGTGGAGCCGCGCGACTTGAACACGCGGATTTCGGTGGTGGAGAAGCGGATGGCGCGGCCGCCTTCTGTGACGAGCATCACATCGTCGTTCTCGTCGGCGATGGCGGCGTTCACGAGGCTCACGCCTTCGGGCAACTTCATTGCGATCTTGCCGTTGCGCATGACGTTGGTGAAGTCGGAAAGGTCGTTCTGTCGCACGTCGCCGTCCGAGGTGGCGAAGACGATCTGGAGGTTGCCCCAATCCTCCTCGGGCACATCCACCGGCATCAGCGCGGCGATGGTAATGCCGCTTTGAATAGGCAGGATGTTTACCAGCGCCTTGCCGCGAGCATTGCGGCCGGCGAGCGGAAGGCGCCAGGTCTTCAGCTTGTAGACCATGCCGTCGGTTGTAAAGAACAACAGCCAAGTATGCGTATTCGCGACGAAAAGCGTGGTGACCACGTCATCGTCCTTGGTCTGCATCGACGACAGGCCCTTGCCCCCCCGGTTCTGGGCGCGGAATTCGGCAAGGGGCGTGCGCTTGATGTAACCGCCCGAGGTGATGGTCACGACCATATCCTCGCGCTCGATCAGGTCCTCGTCCTCCATATCGCCCGACCAGTCGGTGATCTCGGTGCGGCGGGGCACGGCGAAGAGGGCTTTGACCTCGCGCAGTTCGTCCGAGATGATCGCCATGATCCGGTCGCGTGAGGAAAGAATGTCGAGGAAGTCCTTGATGTTGCCGGCCAATTCTTCCAGCTCGTCGGTGACTTCCTTGACCCCCATTGCGGTCAGGCGCTGGAGGCGGAGGTCGAGGATCGCGCGGGCCTGGATCTCGGAGAGGTTGTAGGTCCCATCCTCATTGATCGTGTGCGAGGGATCGTCGATCAGGCGTATATACGCGGCGATGTCGTGGGCGGGCCAGCGGCGGGTCATGAGGCGGTCGCGCGCCTCGGCCGGGTCGGCGGAGGCGCGGATCGTGGCGACGACCTCGTCCACGTTCGACACGGCGACGGCCAGACCGCAGAGGATGTGGCTGCGTTCGCGCGCCTTGCGGAGTTCAAAGGCGGTGCGGCGGGCCACAACTTCCTCGCGGAAGGTGATGAAATGGCTGAGGAAATCGCGAAGGGTCAGTTGCTCTGGCCTACCGCCGTTCAGGGCCAGCATGTTGCAGCCGAAGCTGACCTGCATGGTCGAGAAGCGGAAGAGCTGGTTCAGCACCACATCCGGCGTCGCGTCGCGTTTCAGCTCGATCACCACGCGGACGCCGATCCGGTCGGATTCGTCGGCGATCCCGGCGATCCCTTCGATCTTCTTCTCGCGCACCAGTTCCGCGATCTTCTCGATCATCGCGGCCTTGTTGACCTGATAGGGGATCTCGTCGATGACGATGGCCCAGCGGTCCTTGCGCAACTCCTCGACATGGGTCTTGGCGCGGATGATGACCGAGCCGCGCCCTTCCAGATAGGCCTTGCGCGCGCCGGAACGGCCGAGGATCACCCCGCCGGTGGGGAAGTCGGGGGCGGGGATGATCTCCATGAGTTGCTCGGTGGAGATGTCGGGGTTCTCGATCAGGGCGAGTGTGCCGTCGATCACCTCGCCGAGGTTGTGCGGCGGGATGTTGGTGGCCATGCCGACCGCGATGCCGCCCGCGCCGTTGACCAGCATGTTGGGGAAGCGGGCGGGAAGGACCGTGGGTTCCTTGTCCTTGCCGTCGTAGTTGTCCTGGAAATCGACGGTTTCCTTGTCGATGTCGGCCAGCAGGAAGGCGGCGGGCTTGTCCATCCGCACCTCGGTGTAGCGCATGGCGGCGGCGTTGTCGCCGTCCATCGAACCGAAGTTCCCCTGGCCATCCAGCAGCGGCAGCGACATGCTGAACGGCTGCGCCATGCGGACCAGTGCGTCGTAGATCGCCGAGTCGCCGTGCGGGTGGTATTTCCCCATCGTGTCGCCGACGGGGCGGGCCGACTTGCGATAGGGCTTGTCGTGAGTGTTGCCGGTTTCGTGCATCGCAAAAAGGATGCGGCGATGGACCGGCTTCAGCCCGTCGCGCAGGTCGGGAATTGCACGGCTGACGATCACGCTCATCGCATAGTCGAGATAGGCGGTCTTCATCTCGGCCGCGATATCGACCTGGGGGCCGTGCCAGCTGGGACGCTCCGGGTTTTCCTCTTTGTTGTCAGTATCTTCCGGGGTCTCGGCCATGAGGGCGCGCGCCTTCCTTGCGGTATCTACATCTAGCAGGTGGCACGATACACCATCCAAGCTATGGGGTGCAATGGCGGGTTGCAGGAGGGTTGGCAGCCATCAAGGTTTAGTGACAACATACTGTTTTCATTGATTTTTAAGCGGATCTTGTCATGATTCGGTCATGGACCACCAGAAAGGAGGATCCGAATGGTCGGACGCGAGACGGAGCTGATGCTGAAGGGCTATGGGCTGACCACCGCCGAACTGTATTACCGGATGCCGGATTATCGCAATGTTCTCAACAGCTTCATCTGGCAGGAATATGATCTGGCGCCCGACTATCCCGCGCTCTTCAAGTTCATCGAATTCTGGCAGGAGAGGATCGAGGGGCCGCTGCATTCGGTGCGCTTTACCCATCGCAAGCTGATCGCGCCGGGCGAATGGCGCAACGTGGTCGGCGAGTTCCGGCTGCATTGAGAGCGGAGTCGGCGGGGCTTGCGCGGGGTGGGCGCAGAGGCTAGGGCCACGCGGCATGACCGCATCCCCGACGACGCCCGCCGCATTGACCAGCCTGGAGGCCCTGGAACGGGCTGGGCTGACCGATCCAGCCAAGCGCGCGGTGCTGGAGCAGGTGGCGCAGAGTTTCCGGGTGCGGATCAGCCCGGCCATGGCCGGAATTACTGCTGAAGGCGTGCAGGCCCAGTTCCGTCCCGATGTGCGCGAGTTGCAGATCCGCCCCGAAGAGCTGGCCGATCCCATCGGCGACGATGCGCATCGCCCGGTGCCGGGACTGACCCATCGCTATCCCGATCGGGCGATCCTGCATGCGACGCAGGCCTGCGAGGTCTATTGCCGCTTCTGCTTCCGGCGCGAAACGGTGGGCAGCGCGGCTGCGCTGTCCGAGGCGGAGTTTCTTCAGGTGCTCGAGTATCTGCGCGCCGCGCCGGGGCTGCGCGAGGTGATCTTCACCGGGGGCGATCCGCTGGTGCTGTCGGCGCGGCGGCTGGGCGGGATGCTCGACCGGCTTCAGGCGCTGGGGACACTCGACCTCGTGCGGTTTCACAGCCGCGTGCCGGTGGTGGCGCCGGAGCGCGTGACCGAGGCGCTGGCCGGGGTGCTGGACCGGGCGCTGCCGGTGTGGATGGTGGTGCATGTCAACCATCCCGACGAGATCACCGAGGCGGCGGCGGCGGCCCTGCGCCGGCTGACCCGCGCCGGGGTGCCGCTTCTGTCTCAGACGGTGCTGCTGCGCGGGGTCAATGCCGATCCGGAGGTGCTCGAGGCCCTGTTCCGCAAGCTGATCCGCCACCGGGTAAAGCCCTATTACCTGCATCATCCCGATCTGGCGAAGGGCACGGGCCACTTCCGCCTGACGCTGGAAGAGGGGCAGGCGATCGTGGCGGCGCTGCGCGGCCGGCTGACCGGGATCGCCCAGCCGACCTATGTGCTGGACATCCCCGGCGGACATGGCAAGGTCCCGGTCGGCCCCGGCTGGCTGCGCCGCGCGGGCGAGGGCTGGATCGTCACCGATCCGCAGGGTCGCGAGCATCCCTATCACGACGCCTGAGCCGGATCCTTCCCGGACGGCACCGGCTATTTTGCCCGGGTCGGCCTGTCGAACACCTTCTTGCCCATCAGCGACCCTACCAGGTCGACCATCAGCCGCGCGGTCATGCCGCGGTCATCGAGGAAGGGGTTCAATTCCACCAGGTCGAGCGAGGTGACGAGCCCCGAGTCGTGGAGGAGTTCCATCACCAGATGCGCCTCGCGGAAGGTCGCGCCGCCCGGGACCGTGGTGCCGACGGCCGGCGCGATCGAGGGGTCTAGGAAATCGACATCGAGCGAGACGTGCAGCATGCCGGATTCGCGGCGCACGAGGTCGAGGAATTCGCGCAGGGGCGCGACGAGGCCGCGTTCGTCGATCACCCGCATGTCGTTCACGAAGATGTCACGTTCCTGCATCGCGGCCTTTTCCGCCGGATCGACCGACCGGATGCCGAACATGCAGATCCGGTGCGCAGGAACGGGGGCAGGAAAGGGCGGGAAGGCATCGAACCCGTCGCGGCCTGCAATGTAGGCGAGCGGCGTGCCGTGCAGGTTGCCCGAGGTGGTGGTGAGGGGCGTGTGGAAATCGGAATGGGCGTCGAGCCATAGCAGGAATAGCGGGCGGTTCTGCCGCTTGGCATAGGCCGCGGCTCCGGCGGCCGAGCCGAGGGCAAGCGAGTGGTCCCCGCCCATGATGATCGGGAAGCCGCCCTCGGACAGCGCGTCGTCCACCCGGTCCATCAGGATTTCCGCCCAGCCCACGGTTTCGGCGAGGTCGTGCACCACCGGGTTCGGGCAGGAGACATCGCGCAGATCGGGCAGGGCGAGATCGCCCCAGTCCTCGACCCCATGGCCTTCGGCGGCGATCTCGCGCGCGATGCCGGCCACGCGGTAGGCGGCGGGACCCATCAGGCAGCCGGGGCGTTTCTGTCCCGTGTCGATGGGGGCGCCGATGAGAATGGTCTTGGGCATGAGAACCTCCGCTTTGACACGGATCTAGCGGGGTGGTCTGCCCGGTGGCAACCGGCAAAACGGCGGGATCGGCCACCAATGGCCGGCAGAATTCGCTGCGGGCGCGGCGGAAGGGCGCAGGGCTTTCGTCCTGGGCCGGGGCGGCCTATCATTGCGGAAATGACAGGAGCACCCGCATGATCGTCGAGCTTGGGCATTTCGCGCTGATTCTGGCGCTGATGGTGGCGCTGGTGCAGTCCACGCTGCCCCTCTGGGGGGCGCATCGGGGCGATAGGCGGCTGATGGCCCTGGCGGGGCCCGCGGCGGGGTTGCAGCTTCTGCTGGTCGGATGGTCCTTCGCGGCGCTGACCTGGGCCTTCGTGGTCTCGGACTTCTCGCTTGCGGTGGTGGTGTCGAACTCGCACACGCTGAAGCCGATGCTCTATAAGGTCTCCGGCGTCTGGGGGAACCACGAGGGCTCGCTCTTGCTCTGGGTGCTGATCCTGGCGGTCTATGGCGCGGCGGTGGCGGCCTTCGGCGGCAACCTGCCCCTGCGGCTGAAGGCGCGGGTGCTGGCGGTGCAGGGGCTGATCGGGGTGGCCTTCATGCTGTTCCTGCTCTTGACCTCGAACCCTTTCTGGCGGTTGGCGACGCCGCCACTGGACGGGCAGGACCTGAACCCCCTGTTGCAGGATCCGGGCCTCGCCTTCCATCCGCCCTTCCTCTATCTCGGTTATGTCGGCCTCAGCATGGCCTTCAGTTTCGCGGTCGCCGCCCTGATCGAGGGCCGGGTGGATGCGGCCTGGGGTCGCGGGGTGCGGCCCTGGACGCTGGCCGCCTGGGTCTTCCTGACCATCGGCATCGCGCTGGGGTCCTGGTGGGCCTATTATGAACTTGGCTGGGGCGGGTTCTGGTTCTGGGATCCGGTGGAGAACGCGAGTTTCATGCCCTGGCTTCTGGCCGCGGCGCTGTTGCACAGTTCCATCGTGGTGGAAAAACGCGAGAGCCTGAAGGCCTGGACCATCCTTCTGGCGATCCTGGCCTTCGGCTTCAGCCTGATCGGCACCTTCCTCGTGCGCTCGGGCGTCATCACCAGCGTGCATGCCTTTGCCAACGACCCGGAGCGGGGCGTGTTCATCCTTATGATCCTGGGGGTATTCACCGGAGGGGCGCTGATCCTCTTCGCGCTGCGGGCGGGAGTGATGGAAGCGCGCGGGGTGTTCAGCCTGGTCAGCCGCGAAAGCGCGCTGGTGACCAACAACATCCTGCTTTCGGTCGCGGCGTTTGTTGTCTTCGTGGGGACTATCTGGCCACTTGTCGGCACAATGTTGCTGGGCCGTGACCTATCGGTGGGCGAGCCCTTCTTCAACGCGGCCTTCAGCCCCTTCATGGTGGCGCTGGCGCTGATCCTGCCGCCGGGGGCGATGCTGGCCTGGAAGCGCGGATCCGTCGCGCGGTCGCTGCGGGCGCTGGTTCCGGCTGCGGTGCTGGCTCTGGCGCTGGGGACACTGGCCTGGGCCATGCAGACCGGGCGGACGGCGCTGGGGCCCGTGGGGCTGATGCTGGGGGCCTGGGTGGCCTTCGGCGCGCTGACCGATCTCTGGGCGCGGACCGGGCGCGAGGACATAGGTGCGCGCTTCGCCCGCCTGGCGCGCCTGCCGCGGGCCGACTGGGGCAAGGCCACGGCGCATTTCGGCCTGGGGGTCACGATCTTTGCCGTCTCGGCCATGATGGCCTGGAAGGTCGAGGACATCCGCGTGGTGCAGGAAGGCGAAAGCTTCCCGCTGGGCGCCTACACGGTGCGTCTGGACAAGGTGGAACAGGTCGAGGGTCCGAACTATACCTCCACCATGGGAACTATGACCGTGACCAAGGGCGGCGTGCCCATCGCGGTGCTGACCCCGGAGAAGCGGTTCTATCCGGTGGCGCAGATGCCCACGACCGAGGCCGCGATCGACTATGGCTTTACCCGCGATCTTTATCTGGTGCTGGGCGACCGCCAGAAGAATGCCGGCTGGGCGGTGCGCAGCTACATCGAGCCCTTCGCCAACTGGCTGTGGGGCGGGGCGATCCTGATGGCGCTTGGCGGCATCCTCAGCCTGTCCGACCGGCGCTATCGCGTGGCCGTGGGCGCCCGGCGGCAGGATCTGGCGGGAGTGCCTGCGGAATGACATCGCTCAAACCGTGGTGGGGTGGAACCCCACCCTACATCCTTGCCCTGTTCCTGATGCTCAGCCCAGCATGGGCGGTGCAGCCCGACGAGATGCTGGCCGATCCCGTGCTCGAGGCCCGCGCCCGGGCGATCAGCCGCGAGATCCGCTGCCCGGTCTGCCAGGGAGAGACGATCGACGATTCCAATGCTCCGATCAGCCGGGACCTGCGGCTGATCATCCGTGAGCGTCTGATGGCGGGCGACACCGACTCGGAAGTGGTGGATTTCATCGTCTCCCGCTATGGTGAGGGGGTGCTGTTCAAGCCCCGGGCCGAGGGTGTGAACCTGATCCTGTGGCTGGCCGGTCCGGCGCTGCTGGTCGCCGGGATCGCAGTGGCGGTGGCGGCAGGGCGGCGGCGAGCACGGCCCGAGGCCGCGCTGAGTGCCGAGGAGGAGGCGCGGCTGCGCGAAATCCTGAAACAGTGACGCCGCGTCGGGCTTTGGCCCGGGGCAGCGGTCGGTCTATCCAGTCCTAGGTGCAGTCGTGCCTGCGCCCCACCCCCTTCTTAACGAGTTGAAGGGGAGGCGTGCCTGACCAGGGGAGGAGCGGATGGCAGAGCTTGTGCAGGTCGAACGGGAAGGCGGCATCTGCCGGATCACGCTGAACCGGCCCGAGGTGATGAACGCGCTGAACCGCGCGTTGCGGCGGGAGCTGACCGCGGCGCTTGTCGAGGGGCACCGGTCGCGCGTGATCGTGCTGACCGGGGCGGGGCGGGGTTTCTGTTCCGGGCAGGACCTGAACGATGCCTCGGGTCTGGACGAGGCCGGGTTCGAGGCGGTGCTGAACGGGGAATATGTGCCGATGATCCGGGCGATCACCGAGGCTCCGGTGCCCGTGATCGCGGCAGTGAACGGGGTGGCAGCGGGGGCGGGGGCGAACCTGGCGCTGGCCTGCGACCTGGTCATCGCGGCGGAAAGCGCGGTATTCATCCAGGCATTCACCCGGATCGGGCTCATCCCGGATGCAGGCGGCACCAGCTTCCTGCCGCGACGGGTGGGGTTGCAGCGCGCGATGGGCGCGGCGCTTCTGGCCGAGCCGGTGCCCGCGCGGCAGGCGGCGGACTGGGGGATGATCTGGGAGGCGGTGCCTGACGACCGCTTTGCCGAGGTGGTGGCAGCGCGGGCGGCTCGGCTGGCGCAGGGGCCGACCGGCGCCTACGCCGCGCTGAAACAGGCGCTGCGCGGGGCCTTCGACCAGAGCCTCGAGGCGCAGCTGGCCCTGGAGGCACGACTGCAAGGCTTCTGCGGGCAGTCTCAGGATTTCCGCGAAGGCGTGGCCGCCTTCCAGGAAAAGCGCGCGCCCAGGTTTGTCGGTCGCTAGGTCCAGGAATCTTCGCGGAGACTTCCTGGGATCCGCGTCAGAAGCCGCGCTTCAGCGCGGCCACGCCGGTGCGGGCGATTTCCACCAGGCCGAGCGGGCGCATCAGGTCGGCGAAGGCGTCGATCTTTTCCGGCGTGCCCGTCATCTCGAAGACGAAGCTTTCCAGTGTGGAATCCACCACGTTTGCGCGGAAGATCTCGGCCAGCCGCAGCGCCTCGATCCGGTGTTCGCCCTTGCCCTTGACCTTGACCAGCGCCAGTTCGCGCTGGACCGAGGGGCCGTCCATCGTCAGGTCGTGGACGGCATGGACCGGGACCATGCGCGATAGCTGGGCCTCGATCTGGTCGATGACGGCGGGGGTGCCGCGGGTGACGATGGTGATGCGCGAGCGGTGGCCGGTGTGGTCCACCTCGGCCACGGTCAGGCTGTCGATGTTGTAGCCGCGCCCCGAGAAGAGGCCGATCACGCGTGCCAGGACACCGGGTTCGTTTTCCACGATGACGGCGAGGGTGTGGGATTCTTCGACCTCGGAATTGGCCGAGCGGAGGTCATAGGCGGAATGGCTGGTCGAGCCTTTCTTGATGTTCAGTGCGGACACGGGGGATTACCTTCCGTTGAGGGGTGGCATGGGGTCTAGAAGCCGATCCAGGCCGGGCGGCCGATGCGGCGGATGACGGCATAGATCACGAGCGGGCCGATGATCCCGGCCAGTGTGCCGGCGATCATGTGCAGAGACAGATCCTGCGTGAAGCGCGCGAGCACCGCGCGGGTGGCAGCGGAAAAGATGGTGTGGGCGAGGTAGATCCCCATCGAGGCGGCGCCGAGCCGGGCGAGAAGGTGCAGGGTCGGAATGCTGCGGCCGGCCGCAAGCAGATGGATCATTGCCAGCGCTGCGAGTGAGAGCGCGATACCGAGGATCTGGGTGACCGCCAGCGTCTCGGGCAATCCGAAGCTCAGCGCCTGAAGGCCGACAAAGGCGATGCCGGCGAAGGCAAGGGCAGGCAGTCCTTCGGGCCGCCAGGTCGTCTGGCCGAGCGCGAGGCCGGTCAGGAAGGCCCCGGCATAAGTCAGCGCGCCGAAGGTCCACGGGGTCAGGCCGTAGGGGGTGAAGCCGGAACCCAGCACGGCAAGCGCGGCCAGCATCGCCCAGGCCGGTGCAGAGAGCGGGCCGGTGACCAGCCGGATCAGGGCGAGCACGGCGAGATGTTGAAGGAACAGCGCCCAGAGGAACCAGAAATGGTCGCGCGGCGGCAGCGGCCAGAAGGCGAGGCTCTGCCAGCCGTCGAGCCGGGTATTGGCCGCGTCCCCTGCGGCGAGGCGCGCGGCGGCGAAGAGGTAGGTCCAGAGGACAAGCGGCCAGATCAGCCGGGTCAGGCGGCTGGTCGCGGCCTCGGCCAGCGGACGGCGGAGTGCCCAGCCTTGGAACGTCATGCCGGAGAGGATGAAGAACATCGGCATGTGGAAGTTGTAGATCAGCCGATCGATGAGGCGGAACAGGTCCGCGTCGCCGATCATCCCTGCGGTTTCCAGCCCGCGCCAGGCATGGCCGATGACGACGAGCAGGATGCCCACGCCCTTGGCGACATCCAGCGAGAGGTCGCGGGTCTTGGCGCTGGACTCGGCGGTTCGGATCATGGTCGATCTGCAAGCGGCCGGACGGCCGGACCCCGGAACGCACTCCGGAGTCCGGACGCCTCACACCAGCACCGCCCCCGACCGGAACGCCTCGGCATCGGCCGAAAGCAGCATCTCGTTGTGCGGCTTGCCGCTCGGGATCATCGGGAAGCAGTTCTCGTGCTTTTCCACCAGGCAGTCGAAGATCACCGGGCCGTCATGGCGGATCATTTCCAAGATCGCGTCATCCAGATCCTTCGGGTCGTCGCACTTGATGCCCTTGCAACCGAAGGCCTCGGCCAGTTTCACGAAATCGGGCAGGGCCTCGCTCCAGGACGAGGAATAGCGTTCGCCGTGCAGAAGCTCCTGCCCCTGGCGGACCATGCCGAGGCGTTCGTTGTTCAGGATGAACTGCTTGACGGGCGCGCGGAACTGCATGGCGGTGCCCATTTCCTGCATGTTCATCAGCCAGGACGCCTCGCCGGCCACGTTGATCACCAGCGCATCGGGGTGGGCGATCTGCACGCCGATCGAGGCGGGCAGGCCGTAGCCCATGGTGCCGAGGCCACCGGAGGTCATCCAGCGGTTGGGCTCTTCAAACCCGAGGAACTGCGCCGCCCACATCTGGTGCTGGCCGACCTCGGTCGTGATGTAGCGGTCCATCCCCTTGGTCAGCGCCTCGAGCCGTTCAAGCGCATATTGCGGCTTGATCGTGGTGGCCGAGGGCTTGTAGGTCAGGCACTTCACCGCGCGCCATTCCTCGATCTGCTTCCACCACTTCGCCAGACCGGCCTTGTCGGTCCGCGACCCGCGCGCGCGCCACTGGCGCAGCAGCTCTTCCAGCACCTTCGTCACGTCGCCGACGATCGGCACGTCAACGCGGATCACCTTGTTGATCGAGGAAGGGTCGATGTCGATATGCGCCTTCCTCGAGCGGGGGGAGAAGTCCTTGACCCGGCCGGTGATCCGGTCGTCGAACCGGGCGCCGATGTTGATCATCAGATCGCAGCCGTGCATGGCGAGATTGGCCTCGTAAAGCCCATGCATCCCCAGCATGCCGATCCAGTTCCTGCCGCTGGCCGGATAGGCGCCGAGGCCCATCAGTGTGGAGGTCACCGGAAAGCCGGTCTCGGCCGCGAGTTCGCGCAGGAGCTGGCTGGCACGGGGGCCAGAGTTGATGACGCCGCCGCCGGTGTAGAGGATCGGACGCTCGGCGCTTTCCATCATCTCGACCAGGCGTGCAATCTGGTCGGGGTCGCCTTCGGTGCGGGGCTGGTAATGCGACACCTTGGCCTTTTCGGCGGGCGTGTAGTCCGCGGTTGCGAATTGCACGTCCTTGGGGATGTCGATCAGCACCGGACCGGGGCGGCCGTGGGTGGCGACGTGGAAGGCCTGATGGATGGTTTCCGACAGTTTCGCGGTGTCCTTCACCAGCCAGTTCATCTTGGTGCAGGGCCGGGTGATGCCCACCGTGTCGGCCTCCTGGAAGCCGTCGGTGCCGATCATGAAGGTCGGGACCTGGCCGGTCAGGACCACGATCGGTATCGAATCCATCAGCGCGTCGGTGAGGCCCGTGACGGCATTGGTGGCACCGGGGCCCGAGGTCACCAGAGCCACGCCAGGCTTGCCGGTGGACCGCGCATAGCCTTCGGCCATGTGGACCGCGCCCTGTTCGTGGCGGACGAGGATGTGGCGGATGTCGTTCTGCAGGAACAGCTCGTCATAGATCGG
>JBKBVC010000393.1:0-2596 GCA_046289805.1 Tabrizicola sp. | reverse complement strand
GGCAGGGCTGGACCGGCGCGCGACCGGTCGCGAAACGGCGCTCAGGCCGAAACGGTCTTGTCCATTCTCAGGGCACTCCTCGGGTAAAGGGCTGCACTCGGGCCATCAGGCCCCGCTCATGCCGCCCAGGGGGGCGTCAGACGGCCTGGTCCATGACACGGCAACTCCTCTGCCAAGGTGCGCAGCTTGCCACATCCCGCCCCGCGTGACAATCGCCCGGCCCTCGCCTATACCGCGCGCGACATCCGCGAAACCTGAAGGGCATCCCATGACCACCCTCGTCTTCGGCCACAAATCCCCCGACACTGATTCCACCGGCTCGCCGATCATCTGGGCCTGGTATCTGAACGAGACCGGCACCCCGGCGAAGCCCGTCCTGCTGGGAGAGCCGAACACCGAAGCCGCTTTCGTCCTGCGCCGCTGGGGGCTGGACAAGCCCGGGATCATCCAGGACGTGACGGCGGAGGACAAGGTCGTGATCGTCGATACCAACAATCCGGCCGAACTGCCGCCCTCGATCAACGAGGCGAAGATCCAGGGCATCATCGACCATCACATGCTGGTCGGCGGTCTGAAGACGAAGAACCCCATCGACATCACCATCCGCCCGCTGGCCTGCACCGCCACCATCATGCATGACCTGATGGGCGATGCGCTGGCCAAGGCGCCGACGGCGATCAAGGGCGCGATGCTGTCCTGCATCCTGTCCGACACGCTGGAGTTCCGCAGCCCCACCACCACCCCGCACGACCGCGCCGTGGCCGAGAAGCTCGCGGCCGACCTTGGCGTGTCGATCCCCGAACTGGCCGCAGAGATGTTCGAGGCCAAGTCGGATGTTTCGGCCTTCTCGGATGCGGAACTGCTGCGGATGGACAGCAAGGAATACACCGTCGCGGGCAAGGAACTGCGTGTCTCGGTGCTGGAAACCACCGCGCCCAAGGTGCTCCTCGACCGCAAGGACAGCCTGATGCGGTCCATGGTGGATGTGGCGAAGGAGGACGGCGCCGACCAGGTTCTGCTGTTCATCGTTGACATCCTGAAGGAAGAGGCGACGCTGCTGGTCCCGAACGACCTGGTGAAGCAACTGGCCGAGGCCTCCTTCGGCGCCAAGGTCACCGGCGACACCGTGGTCCTGCCCGGCATCATGAGCCGCAAGAAGCAGATCCTCCCGGCGCTGAAGCTGTGAAATCGCCGGCGGGTCTCCGGCGGTGCTGCCGGACGCCCGCCCCTTCCCCGACCTGGCCGTTCCGGCCCGCAGACGAGGCCCCGAATGACCGAGATCCTCCGCTCTCTCGCCGATCTGACCGGCCGCTATGATGCCGTGTTCTGCGATCTCTGGGGGTGCCTGCACAATGGCAAGGCCGCCTACCCGGCGGCGGTGGCGGCCCTGCGGGGGTTCCGCGCCTCGGGCGGAAGGGTCGTCCTGCTGACCAACGCGCCGCGCCCGATGTCCAGCGTGGTCGCGCAACTCGACGGCCTGTCGGTGCCGCGCGACGCCTGGGACCTCATCGTGACCTCGGGCGATGCGGCGCAGATGGGGATGCTCTCGGGCGCGGTGGGCCACCGCGTCCACCACATCGGCGCCCCGAAGGACGAAGCCTTCTTCACCGATTTCGCCGGGGACCTGGCCGCCTATGCCGCCACCCAGCCCCCCATCGAGCGGGTGCCGCTGCGCGAGGCCCAAGGCATCGTCTGCACCGGGCTCCGCGACGACCTGACCGAGACGCCAGACGACTACCGCGCCGCACTCCTCTTGGGCAAGACGCTGGACCTGCCCATGCTCTGCGCCAACCCCGACATCGTGGTGGACCTCGGCGACCGCCGGCTCTACTGCGCCGGTGCCCTGGCCCAGGCCTACGAGGCGATGGGGGGGCGGACGCTCTATTTCGGCAAGCCGCATCCGCCGATCTACGACCTCGCCCGCCGCCGCCTGGCAGAGGCGGGCGCGCCTGCCGATCCCGCAATCCTCTGCATCGGCGACGGGATTTCCACCGACATCCGGGGGGGCATCGGCGAGGGGCTGGATACGCTGTTCATCACCGGCGGGCTCGAGGCCGACCGCTTCGGCCCGGACCCGGAGAACCCCGACCCGGCGCGGCTGGAGGCCTGGCTGGACGGCCAGCAATTGTCGCCGACCTTCGCCATGGGCCGCCTGCGCTGACGGCGCGGCAACATTCGTGCGCCGACCAAAGTCGAATTGAACGTTTCTTGCGCAGACGATTGTGCTGCGCCGCAGCGCGTGCTAGGGTGCCGCATGACCGGAAGGGATTCGGACCCCATGCTCGACAACATGCCGCGCGGAACGATCTGCATCGAAGACATCGAGATCGGCATGTCGCGCCATCTGATGAAGGTCATCACCGACCGCGACATCGAGCTGTTTGCCGAAGTCTCGACCGACCGGAACCCGGTCCACCTGGACGACGCCTATGCCCAGGACACGATCTTCGAAGGTCGCATCGCGCACGGGATGCTGACCGCCGGGCTGATCTCGGCGGTGATCGGGGAACAGCTTCCGGGCCATGGCACGGTGTATCTGGGCCAGTCCCTGCGCTTCATGGCACCCGTGCGCCCCGGCGACATGGTGCGCGCCGAG
>JBKBVC010000392.1:0-2598 GCA_046289805.1 Tabrizicola sp. | reverse complement strand
ATTCTGAAGCGCCGCCATCGCCTGCGACAGCCGGTTGAGAAAGCCGTTCAGCGCATCCACGACCGGGCGCAGTTCGGCCGGGGCATCGGTGCGAATCGGTGTCAGGTCATGGGGCGCGCGTGCGGCGATTGTGCGGGACAGCCGGTCCACGGGGCGCAGCGCATAGGTGGCGACGGTCCAGGCCACCAGCGCCGCGCCGGCAATCAGGCCCGCGATGCGCAGCGCCGAGCGCGCCAGGATCGACCAGGCCAGGGCCTCGCGCGCCCGTGTCGTCTCGGCAACCGTCACGCGGAAGGGAAGCGTTCCCTCGCCGGTCGTCAGCTCTCTTGCAAGCGTTGCAGCACGGATCGGGACGCCATCGAAACGGGAATCGGCCAGCGCGGCCTCTTGCCCATTGCGCAAGGAAACCGGTGCAAGATCCTGATATCCCGTGATGAACCCTTGCGGTCCGTCGATCCGGTAAAAGACTTGGTCCTGTGCGGCCGAAGACAGCATGTCCAGCGCCGAAAACGGAATGCTCACGGCAAGCCCGCCCTCGGCATCGACGCTGACCCCCTCGGCGATGGCCATCGCGGATCCTACGAGGACCCGGTCCGACACCTCGCGGGCGGTTCGCCGCGCCTCGTCCCGGGTGTCCAGAAGCGCAAGGCCGCCGATCGCGGCGGTGGCCAGGACCAGCCAGACCAGGATCGTGCGGCGCAACGAGGCAGGACGGTCAGCCACCGGGGCGTTCCAGCAGATAGCCGAGGCCACGCGCGGTGCGCAGCGTCAGGCCGTGCGGCTGTAGCCGGCGGCGCAGCCGGCTGACATATTGTTCGATGGCGTTGTCCGAAAGGCTGTCATCCAGCGAGGTCAGCGACTGCACGATCGCCTCCTTGCCGACGACCCGGCCCGCGCGCAGGAAGAAGAGTTCCAGCAGCGCAAGCTCTCTTGGCGGCAGGTCCAGGGCTGCTCCGTCGACCGAGAAGTGGCGTGCAACCATGTCGAACCGGACCGGAACGATCTGAAGCTCCGAGGCATGGTGGCCGGACTGGCGGCGCAGGATCGACCGGACACGCGCCTCGAATTCCCCCACGTCGAAGGGCTTGACCATGTAATCGTCCGCGCCGAGGTCCAGCCCCCGGATGCGTTCGGCCGGTTCGCCGCGGGCGGTCAGGATCAGGACCGGCACCGGACTGCGGCGCGCGCGCAGCGAGCGGAGCACCGACAGCCCGTCCTTTTCCGGCAGGTTGAGGTCGAGGATCACAAGATCGAAGCTTTCAGCCGTGATGAGGGTCTCGGCCGACAGCCCGTCATGGGTCACATCCAGCGCATAGCCCGCGCCCGTCAGCAACGTGCTCAGCGCCTCGGCAAGCGGCAGGTCGTCCTCGACAAGCAGGATTCGCATTGCGCGAGACTAGAGCAGACGGTCCGATCCGCGGAAGAGCGAAGCCTGGTTGCCGAACCCGCGCGGGCGGGTCTAGGCTTGCGCCATGCGCTGTGTGGCTGTCCTGCTTCTGACCCTGACCCTGACCCTGACCCTGACCCTGACCCTGCCGATCCGGGCCGAGGTGGTGGTCTTTCCGGCCCCCGCGGGCGGCACGCGCGAACTGGTGATCTATTCCTCGCTCGATTCCCCGCTGGCCCGGCCACTGGTCGAGGCGTTCCAGGCCGCCCGACCCGATGTGCAGGTGCGCTACGAGGATCTCCTGGCCGGAGAGATCGCCGCGCGGGTGATGCAGGAGACCGACGCGGGCCTGCCGACGGCGGATCTGGTGTTCTCTTCGGCGATGGACGTGACGGTGAAGCTGGCCAACGACGGTTATGCGTGGGAAGCGGATGTCGCGGGCGCGGCTGCCTGGCCGGCCTGGGCCTCGTGGCGCAGCATGGTCTTTGCGCTGACCTTCGAGCCGGGGGTCATCGTCTATCACCGGCCCTCCTTCCCGGATGGCCCGCCCGATACGCGGGCGGCGCTGATCGACTGGCTGGAAACCGCGCCGAAGGCCGCCATCGGCACCTACGACATCGCGCGGTCGGCGGTTGGCTATCTCTACCTCATGCGCGATCAGGAACATTTCGCCGATCTCTGGCAGCTGGTGCGGGCGATGGGTCGGGCAGGCGTGCAGACCTTTCCGACCTCGCAGGACGTGATCGAGCGGGTGAATTCCGGGGCGCTGAAGCTGGGCTACAACGTGCTCGGCTCCTATGCGGCGGATCAGGCGGCGCGGCTGCCCGATCTCGGGCTGGTGCTGCCGCGCGATTATGTCGTGGTCATAAGCCGCGTCGCCCTGGTGCCACGCGCAGCGGCCAATCCCGACCTCGGCGAGGCGGCGCTGGAATTCCTCATGTCGCGCGAGGGCCAGACCGTGCTGGCCGAACGGCTGCGGCTTCCGGCGGTCAGCCTGGAGGTGCGCGGCAAGGATTCGGCGGCGGCCATGCAAGTGGCGCTGGGGGCGAAACTGCGACCCGTCACGGTGTCTCCGGGGCTCATGGCCTATCTGGATGCCGCCAGCCGGGCACGGGTGATTTCTGCCTGGAACGCGGCGCTGGAAGCCGGCGAGTAGCTGTCAGGTTGATGACAGGTTGCCGTGGTCTCCTGGGTCCGTTCCGGGGAGGGAG
>JBKBVC010000391.1:0-2616 GCA_046289805.1 Tabrizicola sp. | reverse complement strand
ACGGCGCGGCGCGATCCGTCGCGGCCGAAGTATTACGTGCTGGAGATGTTCCCCTATCCTTCCGGGCGCATCCACATGGGCCATGTGCGCAACTACACCATGGGCGACGTGGTGGCGCGCTACAAGGCGGCTCAGGGCTTCAGCGTGCTGCACCCGATGGGCTGGGACGCCTTCGGCATGCCCGCCGAGAATGCCGCGATGGAACGCGGCGGCCATCCGAAGGACTGGACCTACGGCAACATCGCCGACATGAAGGCGCAGATGAAGCCTCTGGGCCTGTCGATCGACTGGTCCCGGGAACTCGCGACCTGCGACCCGGAATATTACGGCCAGCAGCAGGCCATGTTCATCGACATGATGGAGGCGGGGCTGGTCTACCGCAAGGCCGCCGTGGTCAACTGGGACCCGGTGGACATGACGGTGCTGGCCAACGAGCAGGTGATCGACGGCAAGGGCTGGCGGTCCGGCGCTCCGGTGGAACGGCGCGAGCTGACGCAATGGTTCTTCCGGATCTCGGATTACTCGGAGGAGTTGCTGGCGGCGCTGGACGGGCTGACGAACTGGCCCGAGAAGGTGCGCCTGATGCAGGCGAACTGGATCGGCAAGTCGCGCGGCCTGCAATTCGCGTTCGAGACGGTCGGCGCCCCGGAAGGCTTTGAAAGGATTGAGGTCTATACGACCCGTCCCGACACGCTGATGGGGGCGTCCTTTGCCGCGATCAGCCCGGACCACCCGCTGGCCAAGGCGCTGGAGGCCGACCCGAAGGTGGCCGAGTTCATCGCTCTGTGCCGGAAGGGCGGGACGTCAGCCGAGGAGATCGAGACGGCCGAGAAGATCGGCTACGACACCGGCATCCGGGTGAAGCACCCGCTGGATCCGACCTGGGAGCTTCCGGTCTGGATCGCCAACTTCATCCTGATGGACTACGGCACCGGCGCCATCTTCGGCTGCCCGGCGCATGACCAGCGCGACTTCGACTTCGCCACCAAATACGGCCTGCCGATCAAGCCGGTCTTCGTGGCCGAAGGGTCGGAGGATGCGCCCTTGGCCGAGGCCTTCGTGCCGATGAAGTCGGAGCGTGTCCGCTATGTCCGCGGCTTTGCCGGGGCCGAGGTGCAGACCGGCGACGAGGGTGTCGCCGCCGCCATCGCCCATGCCGAGGCGCAGGGCTACGGCAAGGGTGTCACCAAATACCGCCTGCGCGACTGGGGCGTCAGCCGTCAGCGCTACTGGGGCTGCCCGATCCCGGTCGTGCATTGCGCGACCTGCGGCGTGGTGCCCGAGAAGAAGGAAAACCTGCCGGTCGAACTGCCCTATGACGTCAGCTTCGACGTGCCGGGCAACCCGCTGGACCGCCACCCGACCTGGAAGCACTGCGCCTGCCCGAACTGCGGCGCACCCGCCCGGCGCGAGACGGACACGATGGACACCTTCGTCGATTCGTCCTGGTATTTCGCCCGCTTCACCGCGCCCCGCGCGACAACGCCCACGGTGATGGAGGAGGCCGACTACTGGATGAACGTGGACCAGTATATCGGCGGCATCGAACACGCGATCCTGCACCTGCTCTACAGCCGTTTCTTCGCCCGGGCGATGCACAGGACGGGCCACCTGCCGGCCAAGGCGATCGAGACGTTCAACGCGCTGTTCACGCAGGGCCTGGTGACGCACGAGATCAACATGACCCGCGACGAGCAGGGTCGCCCGGTCTATCACCTGCCCGAGGATGTGATCCGCACCGAAGCCGGTGCCACGCTGAAGGACGGCACGCCGGTCGAGGTCATCCCTTCGGCCAAGATGTCGAAATCGAAGAAGAACGTCGTCGATCCGATGAACATCATCGCCAGCTTCGGCGCCGACACGGCACGCTGGTTCGTGATGTCCGACAGCCCGCCGGAACGCGACGTGGAATGGACCAGCGCCGGGGCCGAGGCGGCATTCAAGCACCTGAACCGGGTCTGGACCCTGTCGGCGCGCATCGCCGAGATGCCCGCCGACCATCGCGGCGAGGGCGACGCGGAGTTGGCGCGGGCGACAGCCCGGGCCATCGACGAGGTGACGAAGGGGATCGAGGGTTTTGCCTTCAACAAGGCCATCGCCAGCCTTTATGCCTTCACCAACACGCTGTCGCGGGCCAATGGCTCGGCTCAGGCCATGCGGCAGGCGGCGCGGACGCTGGCAAAGCTCATGTCGCCGATGACCCCGCATCTCGCCGAGGAAGTCTGGGCGATGCAGGGCGGAGAAGGGCTTTGCACGCTTGCGCCCTGGCCCGAGGCGGACCCTGCCCTCCTGGTCGCGGACACGGTGACGCTGCCGATCCAGATCAACGGCAAGCGCCGGGCGGAAATCTGCGTGCC
The DNA here is from genome assembly GCA_046289805.1 of Tabrizicola sp. Classification (GTDB taxonomy): domain Bacteria; phylum Pseudomonadota; class Alphaproteobacteria; order Rhodobacterales; family Rhodobacteraceae; genus Tabrizicola. The sequence goes on along the minus strand of JBKBVC010000391.1, from coordinate 259 downwards.
GAAGGACATGCCCGCGGCAGAGGTTGAAAAGCTGGCGCTGGCGAACGAGGATGTCGTCAGGTTCCTTGCCGGGCAGCCGGTCAGGAAGATCATCGTCGTCCCGGGCCGGATCATCAATGTCGTCGTCTGAACGCAGAGCCTTTCCCTGTTCGGTTGCCCCGGCGGGAGAGGGGAGCTTTCCGACGCGCCGGCTTGTCGTCCTTGCCCCCCTTGCCCTCGCCGCCTGCGGCTTCACCCCGGCCCTGGCGCCGAACGGGCC
>JBKBVC010000390.1:0-2630 GCA_046289805.1 Tabrizicola sp. | reverse complement strand
GTGACCGTGGGCATCATGCACCGCGCCGTGGTGGTCGTCATGGCCGTGGCCATGCGCGCGGCTCTCGCCGTAGAAGGTCATGAACATCAGCCGCCAGCTGTAGAAGCTGGTGAAGCATGCGGCCACGACCAGCAGCCAGAAGGCATAGGACGACCCGACCCAGGCGCTCTCGATCACCGCGTCCTTCGACAGGAAGCCGGCGAAACCGTAATGCGTCAGCGGAATGCCGACCCCGGTGATGGCCAGCGTGCCGATCATCATCGCCCAGAAGGTCAGCGGGATCTTCTTCCGCAGCCCGCCATAGTTGCGCATGTCCTGTTCGTGATGCGTGGCATGGATGACCGAGCCCGCGCCCAGGAACAGCATCGCCTTGAAGAAGGCGTGCGTGAACAGGTGGAACATCGCCACCGAATAGACGCCCACACCCGCCGCCACGAACATGTAGCCCAGCTGCGAGCAGGTCGAATAGGCGATCACGCGCTTGATGTCGTTCTGCACCAGACCGACCGTTGCCGCGAAGAAGGCGGTGGTCGCCCCCAGAACGGTGATGAAGCCTGTCGCCTGCGGCGCGTATTCGTACAGGGGCGACATCCGGCAGACCAGGAACACGCCCGCCGTCACCATCGTCGCGGCGTGGATCAGGGCCGAGACCGGCGTCGGGCCTTCCATCGCGTCCGGCAGCCAGGTGTGCAGGATCAGCTGCGCCGATTTCCCCATCGCCCCGATGAACAGCAGCACGCCCACCAGGTTGGCCGCGTTCCACTCGGACCAGAGGAAGGTCAGGTTCGTCTCGGCCAGGGCCGGGGCGGCGGCGAACACGTCGTCGAAGCGGATCGAGTCGGTCAGGTAGAACAGCGCGAAGATCCCCAGCGCAAAGCCGAAGTCACCCACGCGGTTGACCACGAAGGCCTTGATCGCCGCCGCATTGGCCGAGGGCTTGCGGTAGTAGAACCCGATCAGGAGGTAGGAGGCGACGCCCACGCCCTCCCAGCCGAAGAACATCTGCACCAGGTTGTCCGCCGTCACCAGCGTCAGCATGGCGAAAGTGAAGAACGACAGATAGGCGAAGAACCGGGCCTTGTAATGCTCGCCCTCGTGCCAGTTCTCGTCATGCGCCATGTAGCCGAAGCTGTAGAGATGGACGAGCGCCGAGACCGAGGTCACCACGACCAGCATGATCGCGGTCAGCCGGTCCAGCCGGATCGCCCATTCGCTGCCCAGCGTTCCGCTTTCGATCCAGCGCAGGATGACGATGCGCTGCGTCTCGCCGTCGAAGGTCAGGAAGATCCACCAGGACAGTGCGGCTGCCAGGAACACCAGCGAGGTGGCGATGACCTGCCCCGCGCGCTCGCCGATCAGCCGCCAGCCGAAGCCGCAGAGGATGGCCCCGATCAGGGGGGCGAAAAGGATGATCGTTGCCATTCTCGTGTCAGCCCTTCATCACGTTGACGTCTTCCACCTCGATCGTCCCGCGGTTGCGGAAGAACACGACCAGGATGGCAAGGCCGATCGCGGCCTCGGCGGCGGCGACGGTCAGGACGAACATGGTGAAGACCTGCCCCACCAGATCGCCCGAGAAGCTTGAGAAGGCGACGAGGTTGATGTTGACCGCCAGCAGCATCAGTTCGATCGACATCAGGATGACGATCACGTTCTTCCGGTTCAGGAAGATCCCGAAGATCCCGATGACGAACAGCGCCGCGGCCACCGTCAGGTAATGTTCAAGTCCCACCATCTCTTGGTCCCTCTTGGGCTCTGTCGGCCCGAATTTCGTTCGGTGGGGTGGAACCCCACCCTACCCGGCATTCGTAGGGTGGGGTTCTACCCCACCTTGATTATAACCCCTGCCCCGGCCTGACGTCCTTCAGCTCCATCGCCTTGGCCGGGTCGCGCCACATCTGCGCCAGCACGTTCTGCCGCTTGATGTCCTTGCGGTGCCGCAGTGTCAGCAGGATCGCTCCGATCATCGCCACCAAGAGGATCAGGCCCGCCAACTGGAACAGCAGGAAATAGCGATCGTAAAGCAGCATCCCCAGCGCGCGGGTATTCTCGATCTCCGAGGGGGCGGGCGTCACGGCCTTGCGCAGCCCCTCGGCCCCGTCGGCCACCGTCCAGACGCCGATCCCGATAGCCACCTGCATCAGGAGGACCACGCCGATCAAGAGGCCCAGGGGCATGTAGCGCGCGAGTTCCCCCTTCAGGCTGGCAAAGTCGATGTCCAGCATCATCACCACGAAGAGGAACAGCACCGCCACCGCGCCGACATAGACGATGACCAGAAGCATCGCCACGAACTCGGCTCCCAGCATCACGAACAGGCCCGAGGTCGAAAGGAACGCCAGGATCAGCCACAGCACAGAATGGACAGGGTTGCGGCTGAGCGTCACCATAAGGCCCGACGCCACCGTGATCACGGCGAACATGTAGAAGGCAAACTCGAAGACGGTCATGCGTCTTTCTCCTCAGGCGTTTCGGCGAAGACGGACTGGGCGATCTCCAGCGCCTTCTGCATGGCGGGCACCCCGCCGAACATGGACATCTGCCAGATCACTTCCGCGACCTCGCGTTTCGTGGCCCCGGCCGACAGGGCATTCCTGATCGTCATCCTCAGCTGCGGTTCGCCCACAGGC
>JBKBVC010000389.1:0-2638 GCA_046289805.1 Tabrizicola sp. | reverse complement strand
CACGCCCAGCGCCTCGGCCATCCGGGCCAGGCCCTGGGTGAACTTGAAGCAGTCGCCGGTCTCGTCCCCCGGAAGGCGCAGGCCGCCCGCGATCTTGCCGCGCGCCGCCGCAAGGCCGGGCTCGGCCGCCACGCAGGCATCCGCGTCAAGCACCTCGAAGGCCACGCCATCGGCCTTCAGGACCGCGATGTCCTTTTCGGCCGCCGCGACCTGCTTTTCGGTGCGGAAGAGTTGCAGCGTGCCCTGCCGGCGTTCGTCGTAGGAAATCCCCGTTTCGGCGCGCAGGTCGATCAGGCAGTCGCGGCTGTATTCCGCCAGCCGCACCATGCGCGACTTGTTGACCGCATAGGCCGAGGCGGTGCAGTTCATCAGCATCCGCGCCAGCCAGCTGATCTTGGCCCAGTCCGGCCGTGGCTGGACGATCAGCGGCGCATGTTCCTGGAACATCCACTTCAGCGCCTTCAGCGGGATGCCGGGCGCCGCCCAGGGCGAGGCATAGCCGGGGCTGATCTCGCCCGCATTGGCGAAGGAGGTCTCGAGCGCGGCGGCCGGCTGGCGGTCGATCACCGTGACTTCATGTCCCGCCCGGGCCAGATACCAGGCTGAAGTGACCCCGATGACACCCGCGCCAAGCACCACGATTTTCATGACCGACTCCGCTGCTTTCCGTTTGGATGCAGATACTGCGGAGTCTGAGGCAATTCTTGGCGATTCTTGTTTTACCTTGTATGAAACATTGAAGATTCGATCTTGTTTATGCAAAAAGATCGAAGATTGTTCCCTCCTATCGCGAATCTTCCGAAGGATTGCCCCTCACGCGGCATCACGCGCCGCCACGTCCCGGCGAGTTGCCGCCGAGGGGGGTGCATGCTGCCCCATTCGCCGCTATATCGGCGCCATGAACCGTCGCATCGCTCTTCTGGCCCCGCTTGCCTTCCTGCTGCCCTTCCCGGCCCTCGCCGAGAAGATCCCGCTCGACACCCTGTCGAAGTATCTGAACGGACTGACCACGGTCGAGGCCGACTTCACCCAGATCAACTCGGACGGGACGATCTCGACCGGCAAGATCTACATCCGGCGACCCGGTCGGGTCCGCTTCGAATATGCGCCGCCTGACCGCAGCCTGGTGATCGCGGGTGGCCAGCAGGTCGCCATCTTCGACGCCAAGTCGAACCAGCCTCCGGAACAATATCCGCTGAAGCGCACGCCGCTGAACCTGATCCTGGCCGCGAACATCGACCTCGGGCGCGCGAAGATGGTGGTGGGCCATACCGAGGACGGCACCTCGACCCGGGTCAGGGCGCAGGATCCCGAACACCCGGAATACGGCTCGATCGAGCTCGTGTTCACCGCAAACCCGGTCGAACTGCGGCAATGGGTCATCACCGACGACCTCGGCCAGCAGACCACGGTGATCCTGGGCGAGATGAAGAAGGGCGGCGAGATGCGCGCAAGCCTGTTCGACATCACCGCCGAAACGCAGAAGCGGAAGAACTGACCGGCGATCCGCCCTGCACCTAGCGGCAGGTCGCCAGCTGCATGCGGTACATCTCGGACCGCTGTCCGACCTTCTTCGCCACCTCCATCAGCCAGGGCTTGTTGAGGTAGGACTGGTTGGCATAGCCGGTCCGGCCCTCGTGGTAGGCCAGATACTGCGCCTCGGCATCCGCCTTGGAAATCCCCAGCGAACGTTCGGACTGATCCATGTACCATCCCATGAAATCGGTGGCGTCGCGGATATCGTCACGTCTTGCACGCCGGTTGCCGGCGCTGCGCTGATATTCCTCCCAGGTGGAGTTCAGGGCCTGGCTGTAACCATAGGCCGTGCTCTGCCGCCCCATGGGGATCACCCCCAGCACGAAGGTATGCGGCGTTCGGGCATTGCCCACGAACTTCGATTCCTGGTGGATGGTCGCCATCTGCACATGGATGGGAACACCCCAGCGGCGTTCAGTCGCGGCCATGGCCCGCAGGTAGTGCGGCCGTTCGCGGATGATCGCGCACGCATCGTCCAACTGCCTCGGCGCCGAGTAGCTGCCCCCGCCCCCGCAGGACGCCAGACACAAGACCACCAGCGACGCACGGAGAAACCTGCTCATCTGCCCCTCGTGCTCTTTTCTTTTGCCGGAAGTCTAGACCATCCGGGACGCGGATGAAATGGGCAACTCCTGCCACTGACATCAGAATTCCGCGAGACCGCGAAAGCGGCCGCACTGTACGGGTCAGGCCCACAGACTGTTTCCCGGCAGGACTCGCGGCAATGTGGACAGTCCCGGCATGACGGCGTCAAGCTACACTAGGGATGCAGACCACACACGCCAAGTATCACATAGGGCAGGTGCTTCGACACAGGAAGCATCCGTTCCGGGGCGTGGTGTTCGATGTCGATGCGATCTTCTCGAACACCGAGGAATGGTACGAGAACATTCCCGAGGATAGCCGCCCCTCGAAGGACCAGCCCTTCTATCACCTGCTCGCCGAAAACGGCCAAAGCTATTATGTGGCCTATGTTTCGGAACAGAACCTTGTCCCGGACGAAACCGGCGAACCCGTCGATCACCCGGATCTCGGCGACCTGTTCGGCGATTTCCAGGATGGTCGCTATCCGGTGACCTTCCAGCTGAACTGACCGGCGGCT
>JBKBVC010000388.1:0-2639 GCA_046289805.1 Tabrizicola sp. | reverse complement strand
GCCACCGGCGCGACCCCGGTGATCGAGGCCAAGCCCGAAACGGTCAACTGATCCTGTCTCGCATGGGAACGGGCGGGCGCGTCGGGCAACCGGTGCGCCCGTTTCAGGTCTCGGTCAGACCGTGATGGGCCGAGATCGCCAGCCGGCGCAGGGTCTCGCGCGGCAGATCCCCGGCCAGCGCACAGCCCAGGCCGCCCTCCACCCACCAGAAAGCCTGGCGCCCTCGTTCCTCGGCGAAGGCAGGTTCGCGCTCGGCCATCGCACTGGCTTGGGCCAGAAGCGGCGGCCAGTTCGCGGCGCGGGCGTCATAGCAGGTCGAAATGCCGTACTTGTCCTGGTCGAAGGTGTAGAGCGTCATGCCCCTGGCTTCGGTCAGGATGCCGTCCTATCTCGAGGATCGCCATGTTTTCGGCAAAGGCAGGGGCCACCAGAAGCGCAAGCGCCAGCGGCAGGGTGAAACGGGCCATCGGGACCCTCCCATCGGGCTTCGCGGGCCGGAAGCCGGGGCAGGGTTCATCCCGCCCCGGCGGCTGTGTCACGCGCATGTGATCGTCTGCCGCCGCTCCTCGTCGGCCGTGTCGCTCGTCGCTGTGCCGCGCTACTTCGACAGGCTTGCCGCCAGCCGCATCAGGTTGACGGCCTCGATCCGGTAGCCGAAGGGATCATCGCCCCGGTTGCCCAGCGCAAGGGCGATCGCCTCGTCCCAGCCCCAGTCGCCCAGATAGGTCGAGCCCTGCAACAGCTGCCCGAACCCGGCGATCGCTGCGGCAAAGCGGGTCTCGGTCGTGGCGGGTTCCTGCCCGGTGATCGGTGTCTCGACCAGCGTCGAGTCCGCCGCGCCCGGAGCCTTCCAGCGCAGCCGCAGGAAGCCGAGCTCGCCCTCGGTGCCCGTGGGCGTCACCGCCGGCCCGTAACGCAGCGGATCGTTCAGAAGCGCCTGCGACCCCGGAGCGGTCACCTCGTAGATCGCCGTGACCTGCCGTCCTGCGCCGATTTCGCCCGCGTCCACGCGGTCGTTGTTGAAATCCTCGCGCCGCAGGGCGCGGGTCTCGTAGCCGATTAGCCGGTATTCGGCGACCGTGGCAGGATTCCATTCGACCTGGATCTTCACGTCGTCCGCGATCGGGAACAGTGCGCCCGTCAGCTGGTCCACCAGCACCTTGCGCGCCTCGGACAGCGTGTCGATATAGGCCGCCTGACCATTGCCGTTCTGCGCCAGCGCCTGCATCACCGCATCGTCCAGGTTCCCCCGCCCGAAGCCCAGCACCGACAGATAGGTGCCCGTTTCACGCTTCCGGGCGACATAGGCCTCCAGTCCCTCCGGGTCGCTGACGCCGACGTTGAAGTCGCCATCCGTCGCCAGCAGGATCCGCGTGACCTCGCCCTCGGCCTTCATCCCCTCGGCCACCCGGTAGGCCAGCTCCAGCCCCTCGGCCCCCGCCGTGGACCCGCCCGCCATCAGGTTGTCCAGCGCCGAAAGGATCGCCGCCCGATCCGCAGCCCTGGTCGGCGGCAGCACCTCGCCGGCCGACCCGGCATAGGTGACGATGGCCACCTGATCCTCGGGGCGCAGTTCCGTCAGCATCAGGGACAGCGACTGCTTCAGAAGCGGCAGCTTGTTGGCATCCTCCATCGACCCCGAGGTGTCGATCAGGAACACAAGGTTCAGCGGTGGCCGTGCGGCCACTTCGGGCAAGGCCCCCTGGATGCCGATGGTCACCAGCCGCGTGCCGGGGTTCCAGGGCGTCGGCATCACGGCGATGGTCGAGGCGAAGGCCGCGTCCCCCTCGGGTGCCGCATAGGCATAGGGGAAATAGTTCACCATCTCCTCGATCCGCACCTGATCGGGAGTCGGCAGATAGCCCGCGGTCAGCGAGGACCGCACCACGGCATAGGACGCGGTATCCACGTCGATCGAGAAGGTCGAGACCGGCTCCTCCGCCGTCACTTTCACCGGGTTCGGGGCGTCGTTGGAATAGGCCTCGGTGTTCTCGACGGGGGCCGACATGGCGTCGGGCGCAGAAGCAACCGGCGCTTCGATGTAGCCCACCAAACCGTCCGCCTCGGCGGGAGATTCCGCGCGAAGCCGCAATTCATTGTCGGCGAGCAGCCCCTTGCTCTCGGGTGCGCCCGGCAACAGTTCCGCTACCGCCTCTGCAGAAGGCTCGGCTTCTGCCATCGGTTCGGGTTCCGGCAAGCTGGCAACGGCCGCATCCGGGCTTGCACCCTCCATCGAGCGCGCCAAGGCATCACCCGCCTCGTCGCGCGACTTCGGGGCAGGAGAGGCCGCCATCGCCCCGGCATCCGCTGAGGACGCAGAGTTGCTTTCAGGCGAGGCGACATCCCCGGTGGTTGCTGTCGTTGCAGCTTCGGTCTGAAGTTCAGGCTTTTCCGGTGCATCGCTCAAAGCCGAGGTCACAGGATCAGGCTGCGGCAGCGTGGGTGCAACTTCCGTCACAGGCTCGACCGGGGGTGCCGGTTCGGTCTTCGGAGCCTCGGTCACGACCGTCGGCTTGCCGATCCGAAGATCGGCCACCGGCAGGATCACCGCCACGCCGATCAGAAGGGCGGCGGCAGAGGTGGTCATGGCAAGGGCAGGGCGGGCAGTCAGGTAGTGGAACATGCGACGTACTCCGTTC
>JBKBVC010000387.1:0-2657 GCA_046289805.1 Tabrizicola sp. | reverse complement strand
GGGGGCGGCAGGTCGGGACAAAGCCGGGCAAAGCGCGGGCACTGCGTCCGGCCCCGCATCGCGCAAAGCCCGGGCACCAGGACCCGCACCGCGGGCAGAGGGTCGCCTGGCAGGGTCATCTCGACCCCCAGCGCCCGGTGGCCCAGCCCGCCCAGCCGTTCCAGCAGCCCGGCCATCTCCAGCGGCGGCGTGGCCCGTTCCGGCCCCGGACGGAACTGCGGCTGATCGGCCAGCGAGGCGGTGGCCAACCAGGCCACCGCCTCCGGGTCGCCCGCCTCGCGCGCATGGTCGAGGCTGACCTCGGTCTGCACCATCTCGGTCACCGCGGCGAGTGCCGCATCTGCCAGCACCGGCCGCGCGGCCGAACCCATCGCTACCCTCCGCCCGTCCGGATCGGCGGCCACCGCCACAACCACCGGCAGGCCGATGTCGCTTGTCACCTCGATAAGCCGGGTCTCGCGGGTGCGCTGGTGCAGCCACCAGAAGAGCCTCGGCTGGTGCGCGTCGATGATCTCGGTCGCCACCGCCCCGCCGGGCAAGCGCCCGTGCCACCACAGCGCCACCGCGTCGCGTTCCACACATTCCCACAGGCCCCGCGCCAAGGCGCTGTCGCGGTCGGGTCCCACCGCGCAGCCGGTGGAACCGGCATCCTCGCGCAGGGGCTCGCCCAAGACCGCCGCGCAGTCGAGATAGACCTCCTGCGCCGGCACCTCGACCGTCTCGCCGCTGACCAGATCGGTCGCCGCGACCATGGCGATCCCGTCGCGCCGCGGCAGGGTGCGCAGGTCCGGGAGGTGGTGCTGCGCCAGGCTTGCCCGCAGCTCCAGCGCCTCGGCCCCCGCCGCCAGCATCGCCTGCTGCGGCGTCAGCCCCCGTCCCGCCGGCAGACGCGGCTTCAACCCCGTCACCCCCTCTTCCGTCGGCAGGGCGACGGCCAGGAACAGAGGAGCCTCGGGGGCGTCCAGGGCCATGAGGTGGAAATCCTCGCCCAGGGCGCGCGCCATCCTGGCGATCAGCTCGGCCGGATTTTGCTTCATGGCCGTATTCAAGGCAGGATGCCGGACAGGATCAAGGACGGAATCGGGCGCGGCCTGCGCATTTCACGCTGGCATCACGAACCGGCCGGATAGTGGTCCGACAGCAAGGGCGGAAACAGCCAGGACACAGGGAGAGACAGCGGAATGGTGGGGTTCTTCAATCTCAAGAACAATTCGATCGCCGACCAGGAACAGACCGGCGAGGCGATCCTGCGGGTTGCGAAAAGCGTGTTCAAGGACACGCCGAATTCGGAATGGAAGAAGTTCAACGACGACACGCGCGGCTGGCTGCACGCCAACGGCTACCGCTACGACGGTCCCGGCGCCGGCCCGAACGGCGAGATCCCCGACAGCGTGCAGATCGTGCCTGTCTATGACACGCCGAACCGGATGCATGTCCGCATCCCCTCGGCAGACGTGCTGAGGACCGTGCCCGACATCGTGGACGAACCGTCCTACGGCAATGGCAAGTCCACCCGGTTCAAGGTTCTGCTCGCGCGCTATTTCATGCGCCATTGCCGCTGAGCGGCGGGTCCGGGGGCATGCCCCGGCTCAGGCGGCCTCTACCGCCATGGTCCGGGCCATGCGGATGCCTTTCTGCAGGGACAGCCGCCCCTCGGGCCAGTTGATCGGCAGGGTGTCCAGCACCCAGGCCTCCAGCTCTTCCTCGGTCGGGGCCGAGCCGCCCTCCCACATCTGCGTCGCGATCCGGCGGAAGGTTCCGTAGGCGCGCGCTGCCTCCTGCGCCCGGCCGAGATGCGCATAGGAGGCCACGGCCCAGATGCCGAGGTCGGGAAAGCCATCCGGGCATTTCTCCACCGTGGCGATGGTCGTCTCGTGGTCGCCCGCCATGAAGTGGATGCCGGCCAGATAGGCGATGTAATATTCCGGATAGATCGGGTTCAGCCGCAGGGCCTGTTCTGCCAGATCCTTTGCCAGATCGACATGGCCGAGGAACCCCAGCCCGCTGGCCGCCGCGATCAGCGTCTCGGCATCGTGCGGGTTCATGTCCACCGCCAGCCGGAAATGCGAATTGGCCCGTTCCGGCGACCGCGCGATGGCCCAGTTCCAGGCCATGCTGATGTGGCAGCGCGGATCGTAGGGGTCAAGCGCGATGGCCTCGCGCGCATGGCGGAAGGCGGCAGCGCAATCGGCCTTGCGGTTGGGATAGCCGGGGCGGACCATGCAGCGCGTGCTCAGGACCTGCGCGAGGCTCGCATGAGCGCTGGCCAGGCCCGGATCCAGTTCGATCGCCCTCAGGAACAGGGCCTCGGCCTCGGCGTCGGCCTCTGCCGACCACAGCCGCGACAGCTGGTGCCCCTTCAGCCAGAGGTCATAGGCCACCGGGTTGCCCGGCGTGGACCGCGCATGGCGCAACAGCGTGATGTGGTTGACCTGACTGGCCAGGTGCGCCGCCACCGCACCCGCGACCGAGGAGCTGACCTCCTGCAACTCGTGCTCTGCCACCGGGTAGAGCTGGGACCAGACCTCGCTGCCGTCGCGGCAGTCGATCAGGGTGACGAACAGCTTGCCGTTCCCCGTGCGCCGGTCGTGTCGCGAATGTGGTGGAAATTGCCGAGCAGCGGGCTCCGGGCATGTAACGATGGCTCCAGTCAGGCC
>JBKBVC010000386.1:0-2664 GCA_046289805.1 Tabrizicola sp. | reverse complement strand
GACGACCGGAATCGGCGACTTGCGGACTTCGGCATCGAAGGTGGCATCGGTGACGGCGACAGTGGCGGCGCCCATGATCGTTCTCCTGCGGGATGGGTCAGACGGGAAAGGTATGGAGCCGGGGTTGGAAGGTCAAGGGATCGTGGCGCGGGCCAGTGCCTGCCTCACGATCTCGGGATCGACAGGCATGAGCCGGGGTGCACGGGTCCAGAGGATCGCCGTCTCGATGTGCCGTCCGGGGCAGATCTGCCCGACCATGTGAGCATAGGCGCCCAGCTGCCGCAGGAGGCCTTCGGGCACGGACTCGGCCCGGTCGGGGATCACCGCGTTCGACTTGTAATCGACGATCAGCGCCCGGTCGGGCGTCAGGATCAGCCGGTCGATCGACCCCGCCAGGATGCGGCCCTGCCATGGGGCGGTCAGGGCCACCTCGGCCAGGCTGTCGGGTCCGAACAGGGCCGCAAGCTCGGGCTGGCTCAACACCGCCCCGGCCTCGGCCAGCGCGGCGGCGCGGTGGGCGGGATCGGGGATCAGCATCTCGGCATGGGCGGCCCAGGTGGCGGGGTCGAGACCCGGCAGCCGTTCGAGAAGCAGGTGCAGCGCGGTGCCGCGGCGCTTCGAGTCCTCGGTGTCGAAGCCCGCCTCGCCCGGAAGCGCCTTGGGGCCGCCAAGGTCCGAAGGCGACAGCACGGCTGCGGGACACAGGGGTTCGGGCGCGGGGCGGCTGGCCCAATCGGGCAGTGCCGGCAGGGGGGCCTGCGGCACTTCCTGCCGCAGGGGGGCGGGCCAGCTGCCGTGGCTGTGGCGCAGGATGCCGCCTTCAAGCTCTTCGGACCCCGCGGCCATCACCCCGGCCGAGATGAGCCGGTGCCAGGTCGCTTCCTTTGTCACCTTGCCCGCGCCCGCCGCCACCAGCCAGCAGCGCGCCCGGGTCATGGCGACGTAAAGCAGACGCAGCCGCTCTGCCGCTTCGCGCTCGGCCCTCTCGGCGCGCAGGCCCGACAGGAGGGCGGGGCTGTCGGCCTCAGGCATCTTCCAAAGCGCCGGGCCGCCGGGGACGGGCTGGATCTGGTCGCGCTGCGGTGGCGTGTAGTCGGTGCATTCGGGCAGGATGACGATCTCGGCCTCCAGCCCCTTGGCGCCATGCACCGTCATCACCCGGATCAGGTCGCCCGAGCCTTCGGCCTGCCGCTTGACCTCGACCTCGTCGGTTTCCATCCAGCTGAGAAAGCCGGTCAGGCTGGGCACCTCGGCGCGTTCGTAGGCCAGCGCCTGGGACAGAAGCTCGTCGATCCCGTCCTCGGCCTCGGGCCCAAGCCGGGCGACCAGCTTGCGGCGGCCGTCGTGGCGGTTCAGCGCGCGTTCCAGAAGATCGTAGGGGCGCAGGTAATCGGCCTGATCGCGCATGTCGTCGAGGAAGGCGCGGGTCTCCGCATGCCCCGGATCGCCCCGCAGCGCCTGCCAGAGATAGCCCGGCCGGGGCTGGGCCAGGCGGAAGAGGTCGGCCTCGCTCCACCCGCAGAGGGGCGAGCGCAGGACGCAGGCCAGCGACAGGTCGTCCTCGGGCGTGTCGAGGAAGGCCAGCAGCGCCGAGAGGTCGCGCACGGCGAGTTCGCCGCCCAGGCGCAGCCGGTCGGCGCCGGCGATGGGAAGGCCGGCCTCCTTGCAGGCGCGGATGATGTCGTGGAACACCCCGGTCCGGCGCTGGACGAGGATCAGGAAGTCGCCCGGCCGCACCGGGCGTTCGGTCGGCCCGCCCTGGCGCGCGGCCTGCGGGATCTGCGTGCCCTGGTCCAGCTGGTCGCGGATCCAGCCCGCGATGCGGCGCGCAAGCTGGATCTGCGCATCCTCGGGGTGGCGCATGTCCAGCGGCTCATCCCAGGGGCCGGGATCGGGCGTATCGGCCTTTTCCAGCACGGGCCAGACATCGACGCGGCCGGCAAGGTCGGGGCTGATCGCGATGTGATGCGACCCGCCGCCCAGCGCGGCCTGTTCGGCCGGGGTGAAGGTGGCATCGACCACGTCCAGGATCGCGGGAGAGGAGCGGAAGGAATGTTCCAGCACCCGGTCGTCCAGCCCCGGCCCTCCCGCGAGGCGCCGGGCGAAATGGTCGCGCATCCGGTCGAAGCCCGCGACATCGGCGCCCTGGAAGGAATAGATCGACTGCTTCTTGTCGCCGACCACGAACAGCGTCCGGTCCCGCGTCGCGGCCCCTTCGCCCGCGACCAGTTCGGCGGCCAACTGTCCGATCAGTTCCCACTGTTCGGGGCTGGTATCCTGCGCTTCGTCCACGAGGATATGGTCGAGTCCCCCGTCCAGCCGATACAGCACCCAGGCCGACAGCGAGGGATCCTTGAGGAGGTGCAGCGCGCGGCGGATGAGGTCATCGAAGTCGAGATAGCCCCGCGCCGCCTTGCGAGCTTCGTATTCCTTCAGGAACACGGCGGCGAAGTCGTGCAGCGCCAGGCTCCGCTCGGCGGCGACAAGGGCCTTCTCCGCCTCGCGCGCCTCGGCGACGCGCTGCATGAAATCGTCGAAGTCATGCACCAGGTTGCCCATGGCAGTGCGGACCTTCACCGTCGGTACCTTGGCGAAATTGGGCTGTCCGTCCTTCTTCAGAAGCGCCGTGTAAAGGGTATCCAGGTCGGCCCGCTTCGGCGCCTG
>JBKBVC010000385.1:0-2667 GCA_046289805.1 Tabrizicola sp. | reverse complement strand
CGCCCCAGATGATCGCGCACGCGTTGCAGCGCGGCCTGCCGGTCGTGGCGGGCCTGAAGGGCCTGATCCATCGTCACCTCGACGAAACGGGCCGGGGCATGCGGCTGCAACTGGCCGATCAGGTCCATGTCGGCGCTGATGACGCAGCCCAGCATCATGTAGCCCCCGCCCGACACCGCGTCGCGGTGCAGGACGATCGGTTCGGTCCCGCCCGGCACCTGGATCGAGCCATAGGGATAGCAGGCATCCACGATGTTCGAGGGGTTCGATCCCGCCCCGAAGGGCTGTTCGCGCGGCACGAAGTCCAGCGCGGTGCCGCCCTTGAAACGATAGCCGATCCGGTCGGCCTCGGGCGCGACCTTCCAGGTGTCGGCGAAGAAGCGCTTGCCCGCTTCCGCCGTGATCCGGTGCCAGTAGAGGCCCGGCAGCATGCGCAGTTCGGCCGGACTGCCCGGCATCCGGCGCAAGGCCGCGGGGATGCTGCCCTTGCCTGCCTTCCCTGCGCCGACCGGCAATTCGTCGCCCGCCTTCATCGCGCGCCCCTCGTGCCCGCCCAGCGCCCCAAGCGTGTAGGTCGACCGCGAGCCGAGTTTCACCGGCACGTCGATCCCGCCCGACACCGCGATATAGGCCCGCGCGCCGGACTTGAGGAAGCCGAAGGACAGCCGGTCCCCTGCCTTGACCGGGAAGGCCTCCCAGCCCGGCCGGTCCTCGCCGTTGACCTTCGGCGGCAGGTCGCCCCCCGTCACCGCCACCCATGCCGGGGCGGTGAACTCCAGCTCCGGCCCCATGAACACGGCTTCCAGCACCGCCGCGCCTTCGTCGTTGCCGACCAGCATGTTCGCCACCCGAAGGGCAAAGCGGTCCATGCCGCCCGAGATCGGGATGCCCAGGTGGTAGTAGCCCGGACGGCCAAGGTCCTGCACGGTGGTCGACAGGCCCGGAGTGATCACCTTAACGGCCATGAAGCGCCTCCATCAGCTTGGCATTGGTCCCGGCCATGTCCTTGTTGAACGCGGACAAGGAGAAGGTCGCCGGGCGGATCACCGGCTCGAAGCGGTTCGCCTCGACCGCCTCCAGCGCCGCGTCATATTCGTCGCGGGTGATCGGCTTCCACTTCACGATGTCGCCGGGGCGGAACAGGCACATCTCGTCGCGCAGGTAGCTGACCTGTTGTGTCGGGTCGTAGATCGGCATCGGCGTGACGCCGAACATCTGATAGCCGCCCGCCCCGCGCACCGAATAGATGCACGAAAAGCAGCCGCCGTGGCCCACCGTCAGCTTGGGCGTATCGGTGCGCGGGCGCAGGTATTTCGGCACCTGCAACTGCCGCTTCCGTTCCACCATCTGATAGAGGAACGGCAACCCCGCCACGAAGCCCACCATCGACACGAACCAGGGCTGGCTGGAGTGCGCCTTGATGAAGTTCTCGACCGTGCCAAGGCCGTTGATCTCGGCGGCGTATTCAAGGTCGGTCTTGGTCGGGTCCTGGTGCCGCTCGCGGAAGCGCATGAGCGTTTCGTGCGTCCAGGGGTCCCGGTAGAAGACCGGGATCTCGATGATCCGGGTCTGAAGGCTCGCGTCGGACTGCGAGGCTGCCGCTTCCATCCCCTGCAACTCCTTGAGAAGATCGCCCGGCTTGATCCGGTCGGGGTCGAACTTGACCTGGAAGCTGGCGTTCGCCGGGCAGATCTCGGTCACGCCCTTGATGCCGGCGGCGCGGACCGCGTTGGTCATCGACAGCGAGGTGAAGAAGGCTTCAAGCGACATGGATTCGGAGACTTCCCCGAAGATGTGCTCGTCGCCTCCGAAGCTGAAACGGATCGTCATGGTCCCTCCCCTATGGTTCGAGTTCCGGCACCAGCCGGGCGGAATGGGTCTCCAGCCAGCCTTCCAGCCAGCGGGTGTGAACGGCATTGGCCCGAACGGCGGGGTCGTCCGCCAAAGCCAGGAACAGGGGCCGCGTGGTGCGAAGGCCGTCGATCCTGGTTTCCTTCAGCGCGCGCACCAGACGGCCAATCGCGGCCTCGCGCGTCTCGCCATGCACGACCAGCTTGGCCAGCAGCGAGTCGTAGAAGGGCGGCACGGTGTAGCCGGCGTAAAGCATCGACTCGAACCGCACGCCCGGACCGCCCGGCACGCGCAGGGCCGAGACCGTGCCGGGGAAGGGCGCGAAATCGCGGGCAGGATCCTCGGCGTTCAGGCGCACCTCGATGGCATGGCCGCGCGCCACGATGTCGCGTTGCTTCAGCCGCAGGCGCTCGCCCCCGGCGATACGCAACCCCTCGGCCACCAGGTCGATGCCGGTGATCATCTCGGTCACCGGATGTTCCACCTGGATGCGGGTGTTCATCTCGATGAAGTAGAACCGGTCGCTTGCCTCGTCGTAGAGGTATTCGATCGTCCCCGCGCCAGAGTATCCCACCGCCCGGGCCAGCCGCACCGCGCTTTGGCAAAGCTCGTCCCGCACCCGGTCGGACAGCGCGCTCGACGGCGCCTCTTCCCAGACCTTCTGGCGGCGGCGTTGCAGCGAACATTCCCGTTCCCAGCAATGCACCGCGTCCACGCCGTCACCCAGGACCTGCACCTCGATGTGCCGGGCCCTGGTGACGACCTTCTCCATGTAGAGCCCGCCGTCGCCGAAGGCGGCCAGCGCCTCGGCGGCGG
>JBKBVC010000384.1:0-2668 GCA_046289805.1 Tabrizicola sp. | reverse complement strand
GCCAGCCGCCCGGTGTTCGCGCCGGCGATGGAATAGGAGGTGTGGACGCGGCCCGTGTCGGGGTTGATCGCCGTCTGCAACGCATCGGTGTAGGTGGATTTCAGCTTGGCGATCTGGCGCCAGTCGAGGATGCGGGCGGCCAGCCGCGCGCCCTGCGGGTGGCTGTCTTCCAGCGTGGTGATGTCTTCCAGGATGTCGGCACCGGTGCCGTAGGCCCCGGTCTTGCCCTTCTCGCCACCGGGCAGGCCGAGGCGGTCGAAGAGGATCTCGCCCAGCTGCTTTGGACTGCCCACGTTGAACTTCTCGCCCGCGATGTCCTGGATTTCCTCTTCAAGCTGGACGAGTTTCTGCGCGAAGACGTTGGACATGCCGCGCAGGACCTCGCGGTCCACCTGGATGCCCGCCATTTCCATGTCGGCCAGCACGGGGACGAGCGGGCGTTCCAGCGTCTCGTAGACGGTGGTCACCTTCGCGCGATGCAGGCGCGGCTTGAAGGTCTGCCAGAGGCGCAGAGTCACGTCGGCGTCTTCGGCCGCGTATTTCACAGCATCCTCGATGGCCACGCGGTCGAAGGTGATCTGGCTTTTCCCCGACCCGAGGAGGGTCTTGATCGAGATCGGCTGGTAGCCGAGGTAACGCTCGGACAGCTCGTCCATGCCGTGATTGTGCAGCCCGGCGTGCATCGCGTAGCTCATCAGGAGCGTGTCGTCCAAGGGCGCGATGCGGATGCCGTGGCGGGCGAAGATCTTCCAGTCGTATTTCATGTTCTGGCCGATCTTCAGGATCGCCGGATCCTCGAGCACTGGTTTCAGCGCGGCGAGCACCTCTTCCAGCGGTAACTGGTCGGGGACAAGCGCGGTGGCCCCGAAAAGATCGCCGCCGCCGGTGGCGTGGCCGACCGGGATGTAAGCCGCCTTGCCGGCCTCGACCGCAAGCGAGATGCCGACGAGGTCGGCGCGCATCTCGTCGAGGCTGGTGGTCTCGGTGTCGATGGCGACATGGCCGATGTCGCGGATATGGGCGATCCAGCGGTCGAGGGCGGCGCGGTCGCGCACGCATTCATAGGCGGAAAGATCGAAGGCGGGCTGCTCCTCGGTCGCCTGCGGCGCCTCCTGGCGCGGGGCGATCTGAAGCTGTGAGGTCTCGGGCAGGGCGGGGGGCGCGATGCCCAGCTTCTCGGCCACCCGTTTCGTGAGGGTGCGGAATTCCATCTTGGTCAGGAACTCCATGACCTTGTCCGGCTCGGGCAGGCGGATTTCCAGATCGTCCAGCGACACGTCCAGCGGCGTGTCGTCCTTCAGCGTCACCAGCTTGCGGCTGATGCGGATCCTGTCGGCATTCTCGACCAGCGCCTCGCGGCGTTTGGGCTGCTTGATTTCGGAGGCGCGGGCCAGCAGCGTGTCGAGGTCGCCGTATTCATTGATGAGCAGCGCGGCCGTCTTCAGCCCGATGCCCGGCGCGCCGGGGACGTTGTCCACGCTGTCGCCGGCCAGCGACTGCACGTCGATGACCTTCTCGGGCGGCACGCCGAACTTCTCGATCACCTCGTCCGGGCCGATCACGCGGGATTTCATCGGATCGAACATGTCCACGCCGGGACGGATGAGCTGCATCAGGTCCTTGTCCGAAGAGATGATGGTGCAGCTTCCGCCCGCCTCGACCGCGCGTTTCGCCAGCGTGGCGATGATGTCGTCGGCCTCGTAGCCTTCGGTCTCCAGGCAGGCCACGTTGAAGGCGCGGGTCGCCTCGCGGGTCAACGGGAACTGGGGGCGCAGGTCCTCGGGCAGCTCGGGGCGGTTGGCCTTGTAGTCCGGGTAGATCGTGTTGCGGAAGGTCTCGGCCGAATGATCGAAGACCACGGCAAGGTGCGTCGCCGCCTTGCCGTTCGAGGTGGCGCGGGAAAGCTCGTTCCACAGGATGTTGCAGAAGCCCGCGACCGCGCCCACCGGCAGGCCGTCGGACTTGCGCGTCAGCGGCGGCAGGGCGTGATAGGCGCGGAAGATGTAGGCCGAGCCGTCGATGAGGTGAAGGTGGTGGCCTTTGCCGAAACGCATGCGGGCTCTCCCTGTGGTCGGGGGATTATTGGCAGAAGGCGGGGCGAAGGGCCACCCGCTTTGGCGGCGGATAGGGGCTTGACGGCGCGCGGGCGTCGGGTCATCGTCGCCGCATGCTGACCCTGACGCCCTGCCAGTCGTTTTATTGGACCGACGCCACATAGGCGGCCGGGCAGCGTTTCACCACCGAAGCAACCCCCTGATAGCCGCCCGCGAGGGTAAGGCCGGATGGTTGCACAGGTTCCCCTCGCCGGGCCCCCAGCGAAGGAAACCGAAGATGACGACGCCTCCCCTGACCCTGCGCCCCGCCTTGGCCTCCGATCTGCCCGAGGTCCACCGCATGCTGATCGCGCTTGCCGCCCAGACGGGCCAGCGCGCGGCGATCACTCCGCCGGTTCTGGCGCGCATCGCGCTGGAAGGCCGCGCCGCCCGGCTGCTGGTCGCGCAGCGCGACGACAGCCCGCAGCGGCATCCGGTGGGCTTTGTGCTTCTGATGATCGGGCGCAACATGGTGGCCGGGGCTGACTGGGGCGTGGTGGAGCAGCTGTATGTCCAGGCGCCGGATCGCGGGCGCGGCATCGGCCGGGCGCTTCTGGCGGCGGCGCGTCAGGCGG
>JBKBVC010000383.1:0-2688 GCA_046289805.1 Tabrizicola sp. | reverse complement strand
GCTTGCCGTAGGCCTCGTAGGTGCGCTTGCGGATCCAGTCGAGGTCGAAATGCGGCCGGCCAAAGCGGCGGATGTCGGCAGGCCAGAGGTCGAAGGGCGCCTCGCCCCTGGCCACCCATTCCGCCAGGCACATGCCCGCCCCGCCGCCCGAAGCGATGCCGAAGGCGTTGAAGCCCGCGCCCACGAAGAAGTTCCGCTGCTCGGGCGCCTCGCCCAGGATGAACATGCCGTCGGGGGTAAAGCTTTCCGGCCCGTTGACCATCTGCTTGATGCCCGCCGTCTCCATCGCCGGGACGCGGCCCAGCGCCTGTTCCATCAGCGGCGTGAAATGGTCGAAGTCGTTGTCGAGCAGCGTGAAGTGGAAGCCCGGCGGCAGCGTCCCGTCGCGCCAGAGTTTCGGGTTCGGCTCGTAGCCGCCCATCACGAGGCCGCCCACCTCTTCCTTCCAGTAGGTCAGCCGGTCGGGGTCGCGCAGGGTGGGCAGGGTCGGGGTCACGCCCTCGATGCGTTCGGTCACGATATACTGGTGCTCGACCGGGACCAGCGGCACGTTCACCCCATGCGCCGCGCAGAACGGCCGCGTCCACATTCCGGCGCAGACCACGACCTTCTCGCAGTCGATCCGGCCGCCGTCTTCCAGGATCACGCCCCTGACCACGCCGTCGCGGATATCGACCGAGCGGACCTTGGTGTCCTCGAAGATCCGCGCCCCGGCCATGCGCGCGCCCTTGGCGAGCGACAGCGTGATGTCGGACGGGTTCGCCTGTCCGTCCGTCGGCAGGAAGGCCGCGCCCACCAGATCTTCGATCGCCATGAGCGGCCAGAGTTCCTGCGCCTCCTTCGGGGTCAGGAGGTGCATCTCCAGCCCGAAGCTGTGCGCCGTGGTGGCCTGGCGCTTCACTTCCGTCCATCTCTCCTGGTTGCAGGCCAGCCGCAGCCCGCCGTTCATCTTCCAGCCGGTCGCCTGGCCGGTCTCGGCCTCGAGCCGCTTGTAGAGGTCCACCGAATAGCCCAGGAGCTGCGTGACATTCGCGCTGGTGCGCAACTGGCCGACAAGGCCCGCAGCGTGGAACGTGGTGCCCGAGGTCAGCTTCTTGCGTTCCAGAAGCACGACCTCCACCCCCATCCTGGCCAGATGGTAGGCGGTGGAGCAGCCGACGATGCCGCCCCCGATGACGACGACCTTCGATGCGGAGGGGAGTTCAGACATGATCGGTCCTTACAATCTGCGGAAGTCCTGAAGGGCCGCGCGATAGGCGGCGAGGTTTTCGGCGGTATAGGCGGCATAGTCGAAATCGAGGCTCGAGGTCAGTTCGCTGACCATGCTCCACAGCGTCTCGCGCAACAGCGAAGCGCATTTCATCGCCGTGTAGCTGCGCCAGAGCGCATCGGTCAGCGGGCGGTCGTGATAGGCCTCAAGCAGCAGCCGCTCTTCGGCCGGCGCGAAGCCGTTGTTCGAGGCGATGCCGCCCAGATCGAACAGGGGATTGCCGAAGCCGCCATATTCCCAGTCGATCAGCCAGATGTCCCCGGCCCCGATCAGGATGTTGCCGGGCAGAAGATCGTTGTGGCAGAGGCGCAGGTCGGACGGGCCGATTGCGCGGTCCAGTTCCCCAGCCTCGGCCATCAGGCCCGGCAGAAGGGGGCCGTGCGGCGAGCCGCGCGCGGTCAGGAGCCGGGCGTAGTCGCGCAGGATGTGCGGGACAGAAAAGCACAGGACCGGGCCGGTGACGGCCTCGGTCAAGTCGCGGTGGACGCGCGCCACCAGATCGGCGAGGCGCGGGATCAGCAACTTGTCGGAACGGTCCTCGGGCGTCAGGGGGCGGGCCTCGACGAAATCGAGGACCAGAAGGCCTGGCTCGGCATGGCGGACGGCGGGGCCGACCCCGGCGGCCTCGGCCGCGCGGGTAATCGCCAGTTCGTTCCAGCGCAGGATGCCGTGTTCGGGAATGTCGGTGCCGAAGCGCACGACGTAGCGGCGGCCCTGATCCTCGACCAGCACGTTGTGGTTGGTCTTGCCGCCCTCCAGCAGTTCGACGTGGGACGGGGCGGCAAAGCAGGACAGGCGGCGGGCAGCCTCGATCAGGCGGGATGCGGTGTCAGGCATGGGTCTCCCTCGCGGCGGTGCGGCGGGCGATGGCGGCGGTGATGATGCGGTCGCTCATCATGGCGATGAAGGCCACGGCCAGACCCGCGACGATCCCCTTGCCGGCATTGGCCTTGGTCAGGGCGATATAGACCTCCTGCCCCAGGTCGCGGGTGCCGACCAGCGCGGTGATGACCAGCATCGAGATCGCCAGCATGATGGTCTGGTTCAGGCCCAGAAGGATCGAAGGCATGGCCAGCGGCAGTTTGACCTTGCGGATAAGCTGGCCCCTGGTGCAGCCCGAGACGATGCCCGCCTCTACCAGCTGCGGGTCCACCCCCCGGATGCCCACGGCCGCATAGCGGATGGCCGGGACGATGGCATACATCACCACCGCGATCATGGCCGAGAAGTCGCCGACCTTGAACAGCATCACGACCGGGATCAGGTAGACGAAGCTCGGCAGGGTCTGCAGCGTGTCGAGGATCAGCGTCACCACGCCATAGGCGCGGTCGTTCTGCCCCGCGAGGATCCCGATGGGCACGCCGATCAGCATGGCGATCACGACCGAGACACCGCAGAGGTAGAGGGTGATCATCGCC
>JBKBVC010000382.1:0-2696 GCA_046289805.1 Tabrizicola sp. | reverse complement strand
AGAGGCGGCGGCAGGTGGTCCAGCTCGTCGCCCCGAGCGACCGCGCCGCACGGGCATAGCTCGGCGGGATCACCCGCATCACGGAATAGAGCGGCAGGATCATGAACGGCAAGAGCACATGCGTCATCGCGACGATGGTGCCGGTCATGTTGTACATCATCTGCAACCGGCCGTCGGTATCGATCAGCCCGATGCCGACCAGGAGACTGTTGACCACCCCCTGCTCCTGCAACAGCACGATCCAGGAGGTTGTCCGCACCAGCAGCGAGGTCCAGAACGGCAACAGGACCAGGATCATCAGGAGCGATGACTTCGCCATCGGCAGGGTCGCCAGAAGATGGGCGACCGGAAAGGCCAGCAGAAGGCACAGGAGGGTGATGATCGCCGAGATCAGGAAGGTCTTGCCGAAGAGGTAGAGATAGATCCGGTCGCGCTCGGGCGCGCGGCTCCAGCCGTCGTCGGTCAGCTTCATGTCGGAGGCGACCTTGTAGAATTCGGTCGTGTAGACATGGCTTGCGGACTCCATGCCGCGCCAGAGGGCCGGCTTGGCCCAGTCGGCATCCACCGCGATCAGCGCCTCCTTGTAGGGCGGGGTCAGGGTCGCAGCCTCGCGCGCGCCCTTCTTGAACAGGCTGATCGTGCCGGGCACCGAATAGTTGATCCGGGTTCCGGCCATGCCAGTGGTCTTTTCCGTCTGCATCCGCGCCAGGTCCTTCACCAGCGCGGCATAGGCTTCCTCCGGCGGGTTGGCCGGGTCGAAACCGGGGTTGGCCCGGAACCATTCGACCAGTGCCGGAGCCGCCGAGGCGAAGCCGTCATGTTCGAAGGACCGTTTCAGCATGTAGGCGATCGGTACCAGGAAGGTGAGCAGAACGAACAGGAGAAGCGGCAGCACCAGAAGCAGGGCACGGCGCTTTGCGCGCGCCTGCGCGGCCTGGAGCGCAGCCTTCAGGGGCCGTCCGTCGGCGGTCGTGAGTTGTTCGGGGATCGCTTCGGCCATACCTGCCTCGCCGGATAGGCCGGGCGCAGTCCCTGCGCCCGGCCAGGTCGTCATTACTGGCTCAGCCAGGCCTGGAAGCGCTCGTTCAGTTCGGCATCATGATCGACCCAGAACTCGGACGAGGTTTCCAGCGCATTGGTCATGTTCTCGGGCGCGGTGGGCAGATGGGGCGCCATGACCGTTTTGCCGTCCTTGAAGATCAGCTCTTCCTTCATCGCCGACTTGCGGGCCGGACCGTAGGAGATGTTCTGCGCCTGGGCGCGCAGGCCCTCGGTCGAGGTCGCATAGGCGATGAAGTCCATCGCCAGATCCTTGTTCGGCGCGCCCTTCGGAACGACATACATCTCGTTCTCGTAGATCTGGCCGTCCCAGACGATCTGGAAGGGTTTGCCTTCCTCGATCACCGCGTTGAAGATCCGGCCGTTGTAGGCGGTGGTCATGGCGACCTCACCGTCGGCCAGAAGCTGCGGCGGCTGTGCGCCGGCCTCCCACCAGACGACCTGGCTCTTGATCGTGTCGAGCTTGGCGAAGGCGCGGTCCACGCCCTCCGGGGTGGAGAGCACGCTGTAGACCTCGGAGACCGGCACGCCATCGGCAATCAGCGCGAATTCCAGCACCGCCTTGGCGCCCTTGCGCAGGCCGCGCTTGCCGGGGAACTTCTCCAGATCGAAGAAGTCGGCAGCGGTCTTCGGGCCTTCGGGGAACTTGGTCGTGTCGTAGGCGAAGACGTTCGACCAGATGTCGGTCGAGACGCCGCACTCGGTAATGGCGCCGGGCAGGAAGTCATCGGTGGCCGGGGTTCCGTCCGCGCCCGCCGGCAGCTTCGAGGCGTCGATCGGCTCGAGGATGCCTTCGTCGCACAGGCGGATCGCATCAGCGTATTCGACCGAGGCGACATCGACGGTGACGTTGCCGGCTTCCACCATGGCCTTGATCGCCGGCGCGGGGTTGTCGCTGTCCACCATGACGGCGGCGTTGCCCGTCTTGGCCGACCACGGCTTCACATGGGCTTCGGTCTGGGCCGCGCCATAGGCGCCGCCCCAGGACATGACCGTCACGTCAGCATGGGCGGCAAAGCCCAGGCTGATCAGCGCGGTCGAAAGGATGAGGGTCTTCTTCATGTCTTGCTCCCTGTTCTGGTTTACTGGTCACGGGCCGGGGTCGCCGGCCGTCTTCATCAAGGGTCCAGCGCGCGGGCATCCTGGGGATGCCAGCCCACCTTGATCTTCTGGCCGGAGGTCAGCCTGGTCTGCCCCAGCGTGTTGCGCATCTTCATCACGAAGTCGTCCGACCCCGCGACCTTCAGCACGACGCGCAGGATGTCGCCCATGTAGATCACCTCGACCACCTCGGCATCCAGCGTATGGGCGCCGGGCGGCATCATCTCGGGCTTGAACTCCACCCGCTCGGGCCGGATCGAGACCAGGGTCTTCTGCCCCTTCTCGCGCACGTTGACCGGGGTCGCGTCGATCAGTTCTCCGGTCGCCAGCCGCACCAGCGCCTTGTCGCCCGACAGCTCCTCGATCGTGCCGGGCAGCTTGTTGTTCTCGCCGATGAACTGGGCGACAAAGCTGTTTTCCGGGCGCTCGTAGAGGTCGGCGGGCGGGGCAAGCTGCTGGATCCGGCCGTCGTTGAACACGGCCACGCGGTCCGACCTGGTCAGCGCCTCGCCCTGGTCATGGGTGACGTAGACCAC
>JBKBVC010000381.1:0-2704 GCA_046289805.1 Tabrizicola sp. | reverse complement strand
CAGCCGCTCGAGCCGATGTCCCTTGACCTCGCGGCCTGACTGGAGCCATCGTTACATGCCCGGAGCCCGCTGCTCGGCAATTTCCACCACATTCGCGACACGACCGGATGAGCTGCCTGCCGGCACAAGACTGATGTTCGGTCAGTACACCATCAAGTCCTTCGTCAACAGCGGCGGCTTCGGGATCGTCTATCTGGCCACCGATTCGCTCGACCGGACGGTGGTGATCAAGGAATGTTTCCCCTCTGCCCTGTGCCGCCGCTTCGGCCAGTCGGTCGGCGCCCGGTCCCGGTCGCAACAGGATGACTTCCGAACCGCCGTCCGGCAGTTCGTTCAGGAAGCCGTGACGCTGTCGCAGCTGGATCACCCGAACATCGTCAAGGTGCACCAAATCTTCGAGTGCAACGAGACCGCCTACATGGCGATGGACTACATCGAAGGCTACGACCTGTTGCAGACGGTCGAGGGCAGCGCGCCGCCCCTGGGTCCGAAGGAGATCATCGCCCATCTGACGACCATGCTGGACGCCATCGGCCATGTCCACGCCCATGGCCTGCTGCACCGCGACATCTCGCCTGACAACATGATCCTGGACCCGCGCAAGGGCCAGCCGGTGCTGATCGACTTCGGTGCATCGCGCAAGGAGGTGACCCGGAAAAGCCGGGCGGTGTCCGGGCTGCGCGTGGTCAAGGACGGCTATTCGCCGCAGGAATTCTACGTTGTCGGCAGCAAACAGGCCCCATGCAGCGATCTGTATGCGCTGGCGGCCAGCTTCTACCACCTGATTTCGGGAGAGACTCCCAAGACCTCGCAGGAACGCCTCGCCGCTCTGGCCGGGCGCGAGGGCGATCCCCTGCGGCCGCTGGCGGGCAGGTTCCGCGGTTATCCGACCCCGTTCCTGGCCGCGATCGACAAGGCCATGGCGATCTTCCCGCGCGACCGCCTGCAATCTGTCGAGGAATGGCGCGCCATGGCGGGTCTGCCTGGCAATGGCGCGGTGCAAGGGTCGGCCGTCTTTCCCGTGGCGCTTCCGGCTGCGCCTGCGCCCGTGCGACCCGATGTCGCCACGTTCCCCGCCGAGACCGCTGCGCCCCGGACCCAGGCGGAAGAGCCGCCTGTCGTCGCCAGCGCTGCGCCGGTGGCCACGGACGCGGAAGCGGCGTATCGCGCAACCGAACCCGGTGGCCGCGGCCTTGGTGCCCGGTTGCCCGCGCCGGGCATGCTGATGGCCGGCGCGGCCGTGGCTGTGGCACTTCTGGTCGGCCTTCTGGGGCTGAGCGGCCATCTGGCCCGTGGCGAGGCGCCCGTTGCCCAGTCCCCGGCGCCGCCGACCGTCGCCTCGGCTGCCGGGACGCCTGCCGAAAGGACCCTGCCGGTGGTCAACATGCTGCGGCTTCCGAACGGCCTGACCTTCGAGGCCGTCGATACCGCCACGGGCACTCAGACCGTGGTGGCCGAGGTGCCGCCTGGCGCCGAGACCACTCTGGAGCCGGGCGACGTGCTGCTGATCTATTCGGCAACCGGCGAGATGCTGGGCAGTGCGACCGCCCTGCGCGACATACTCAAGCGCGAATTCGAGGTGGGCGTATCAACTTATGGTTTTGTCGTGCGGCGTGGTGAGAGTACAGTGGACGCAGAATTCCGGCTTGGGGTGGCCGGCTGACCCTGCGGCAACAGGCAATCTGGACGGGGAGAAACCATCGTGAAGTTCCTGCGCTCTATCTTCGGTGAAACGGACGATACGGGGTCGGCACCTGGCACTGTCGAAGCGGGCCCGGATCCGGTCATGGCAGCCTTGGCGGAACTGGAAGTGAAACGCCTGCGCGAGGCTCTGGCCGCGGTCTCAACCACACCGGCTCCGGCCGCTGCACCCGAAGCGGCACCCGCCGGCGAGGTCTCGGTCGCGCGCCCCGTTCGCGTGGTCAAGGCCAAGGCGCCGCTGCCGGAGGGCGTTGCTCCGCCCGCGCGCAACATCTGGGAAATCGAGGACGAAGCCCCGGCCACCGCCGCCCGCGAGGCCGCTGCCGCTCCTCCGCGTCGTCCGACCCGCACCAAGACCCGGGTTCTTGGTTTCGCGGCCCGGCCAGAGGTTGTGGCGCCGCTGTTCGAGGATGCCAAGGGCCTGCCGATCGCCGCCGCGACGCCGGCGCCCGGCAAGGGTTATGTGATGTTCCCGGCCGGCTGGCTGGTCATCAAGGATGGGCCCGGCAAGGGTGCCTCCTTCGCGCTGACCGAGGGCGTGTCGCAGATCGGTCGCGGCGCGGACCAGACGATCTCGCTCGACTATGGCGACATGGCGATCTCGCGGCATAACCACGCTGCGATCGCCTATGACAGCAAGACGCACGAATTCCACATCGGCCATGGGGGCAAATCCAATCTGGTGCGGCTGAACGGCCGCCCGCTCCTTTCAACCGAACCGGCCAAGGATGGCGACGAGATCCAGATCGGCGAAACGACGCTGGTTCTGAAGGTCCTCTGCACGCCCGAGTTCAACTGGTCCACCTGCGAGGAAGAGGGGGACGCGCATGATATGGCGATCGCGTGAACCGCGCTACGACGTTGCCTCGGGCATAAGCCAGGGCGCGCGCGACTATCAGGAAGACGCGATCACGGCCGATTTCCCGGTGGGCGCCGAGGCGGGTTTCGTCGTCCTTGCAGACGGCATGGGCGGTCATGCGGCGGGCGACGTGGCGTCCAAGAT
>JBKBVC010000380.1:0-2714 GCA_046289805.1 Tabrizicola sp. | reverse complement strand
CCCGTCCGGCGCCCGTCCCGCAAGGACGTAGATCGGGAAGAACACCAGCGCGATGGCCCCCGACCCCATGCCGATCGCATAGGCACGGATGATCCAGGCGCGATGGCGCGGGATGTCACCATCCCGGATCGCCGCCATCGCGCAGGCAAGCGCGGCCAGCAGCGCCAGACCGAACAGGCCGCGCGCACCTTCGGCCAGCGGCGTCCGCACATGCGCCACCTGCGCCAGAAGCGCCAGGCCCGACAGGCCCAGAACCGCACCGGAAATCACGAAGATCCGGCCCGCCAGCCGGTGCAGCGCCCCGAAGCGGTGGCGCAACGCCCGGACAAATTGCAGCGGTCCGGTGACGCCGAAGGCCACCGCCGTCAGGACATGGGCGAACCAGGCGACCGGGGCGACGGCCAGGCGCGCGCTGTCCTCGGGATAGGTGCCGGTGGGGATCTGGACGACCTCGACCAGCGCGATCAGCACCGGGACGGCGCTGAAGACGGCAAGGCCGAAGGCAAGCGGGATCGGCCGCTGAAACAGGCGGATCATGGCGGTCTCCTGGAAGGATCGGGTCAGTCGTCGTGGAAGGTGAAGACGTCCTCCAGCCCGACCCCGAAGGTGCGGGCGATGCGGAAGGCAAGTTCGAGCGTCGGGAAATACTTGCCGTTCTCGATGGCGAGGATGGTCTGCCGGGTGACTCCCACCCGGTCGGCAAGGTCCTTCTGCGTCATTTCCCCGGCGTCGAAGCGCAGGCGGCGGATGCGGTTCTCGATGCGACCGGCGGGACGGGACATCTCAGGACCCGCGCCGGTAGAGCATCACCTTGGCAGCATCCCTGAAGGCTTCGGACAGAAGGCACAGCGCGAGGACCGTGTTCATCGCCTTGACTGCGGTATCGCCAAGGGCGAGGCCCACGATGATTCCCAGAAGCCCGAAGGACAACAGATACCAGGCCCAGGTCAGCGCGCGGCGGTCGATGTCGCGGTCGCGCTCGTCGCGGCGGTCGTCGGGCTTTTCGCCGGTCAGGATGCCGTGCAGGACGGCGGACAGGATGGCGACCGCGATCGCGATGCCGATCGACCAGCCGATCAGCAGCAGAACCGACCGCGCCCAGAGCCTCAGCCCCTCGGGCCCGTCGAAGGCCCCGGCGGCCGTCTGGCCGGACAGCTGCCACAGGAACAGGACAATCACGATCAGGCTGGTGACCAGACCGGACAGGGCTTCGCGCTCGCCATAGGACATCGGGGCCTCCATTCTTGTCGGCTTGGTATGCCAGGGCAGACATGGAGTAAAGATTATTTTACATTGTGTCAGGCTTTCCATACCTGCCGTCACGGATTGACCCCGCCCCGCGCTCTGCCTAGCCTGCGGCGCAGACAAGCGGAGGCGGCATGGCACGGGCACTGGTCACCTGGGGCGGATGGGAGGGGCACGAACCCGAGAAGGTCGGCCCGATGTTTGCCGACTGGCTGCGCGCGGCGGGGATGGAGGTCACGCTCACCGACAGCCTCGCCTGCTTCGACGATGCCGAGGCGGTCAAGGCCTACGATCTGATCGTCCCGGTCTGGACCATGTCGAAGATCGCCAAGGAACAGGCGCTGAACGTCTGCGCCGCCGTTGCGGCGGGCACCGGGATCGCGGGTTGCCACGGCGGCATGTGCGATGCCTTCCGCGAGAATGTGGACTGGCAGTTCCTGACCGGCGCGCAATGGGTAGCGCATCCGGGGAACGACGGGGTGGAATACGGGGTCCGCATCGTCTCGGACGACCCGCTGGTGGCGGGGGTGGGCGACTTCACCGTCAGGACCGAACAGTATTACCTGCACATCGATCCGGCGGTGAAGGTGCATGCGGTCTGCGACTTCCCGGTGGTGGACGGGCCGCATGCGGTGAATGGGCCCGTCGCCATGCCGGTCGTCTTCACCAAGGGCTATGGCGCGGGCCGGGTCTACTACAACGCGCTCGGCCACCAGAAGAACGTGATCGACAAGGGCCCGGCGGCGGAACTGATGCGGCGCGGTCTGCTCTGGGCGGCGCGGCGGGGCTGACTTTGCGTCACATCAGGCGAAGGTGACTTGGCCTTGCGCCTGGTCGCGGTCATGCTTTGGCAACATTTGCCTGCAAGACTAGTGCCATGACCCTGCCCGCCGATCATTACCGCATGACCAAGCGCGAACTTTCGCTGGCCGAACTGCTGGCCGACGGCATCGTGCACGCGCTGGCGCTCCTCGCCGGGCTGATTGCCTTTCCGCTTCTGCTGTTCCATGGGCTTCAGACCGCGGGGCCGGGCACCTTTGCGGCGCTGACCGTCTATGCGGCCGGGTTCTTCCTGATGTGGGGCTTTTCGCTGGCCTACAACATGACGCCGCCCTCGGCGCTGAAATGGCTTTTGCGGCGGTTCGACCATTCGATGATCTACGTCATGATCGCCGGAACCTACACCGCCGTCATTCCCCATCTCGATGCGACCTGGGCCTTGGCACTTGGCGTCGTGGTCTGGACCGGCGCGGCGCTGGGGATCCTGGTCAAGGTTGTCCTGCCCGGCCGCTATGACCGGCTGTCGATCCTGGCCTATGTGCTTCTGGGCTGAATGAGGCTAATCGCCACCGGCCCGGTGATCGCGGCCCTGCCCACCGCCTCGCTTTGGCTTCTGGTCGCGGGCGGGGTGACCTATGTCTCGGGCGTGGTCTTCTATGTCTGGGAGCGGCTGCGGTTCCAGAACGCGA
>JBKBVC010000379.1:0-2726 GCA_046289805.1 Tabrizicola sp. | reverse complement strand
GTCGCCCCTCTGGCCGATGATCGCGAACATCTTGCCGCCGACCTTCCAGCAGTCATGATCCGGCCCGAAGGGCTGGCTGACCTCGGCACCGGGGAAGCTGGCGCAGAAGCGGTTCACGAAGGCGCGGTCCTGCATGGCGATTTTCCTTGGCGCAAGGGTGGCCCAGGGTGTATGTGTCCCACCCATGACGACATTGCGCAACATCCGCATCTGCTGCATTACCCGCTGACTTCGGTCGCGCGGGCGCTTCGTCATTCCCTTCGGATGAAAAAGCCGGCCCCGCGCGGGAAGCCCGCGTGCCACAGGGACTGACATGGTGACCATCCGCCTGACCAATTCCAAGACCCGCCGGAAGGAAGAGTTCCGGCCGATCGACCCGTCGAATGTGCGGATGTATGTCTGCGGGCCCACCGTCTATGATCGTGCGCACCTGGGCAATGCGCGCCCCGTGGTGGTGTTCGACACGCTGTTCCGGCTCCTCCGCCATGTCTATGGGGCGGAGCACGTCACCTATGTCCGCAACTTCACCGACGTGGACGACAAGATCAACGCCGAGGCCCTGCGCCGCCAGAAGGCCGGCGCAAGCGGCACGCTGGAGGAGCTGATCCGCGAGCGGACCGAGGAGACCATCGCCTGGTATCATGCCGATATGGATGCCCTCGGCGCGATGCGCCCGACTGTCGAGCCGCGGGCGACGGAATACATCGGGCAGATGATCGCGATGATCGAGGGGCTGGTCGCCGGCGGCCATGCCTATGCGGTGGAAGGACATGTGCTGTTCCGGGTCCGGTCCTACAAGGACTACGGCAAGCTGTCGGGGCGCAGCGTGGACGACATGATCGCGGGCGCCCGGGTCGAGGTCGCCCCGTTCAAGGAAGACCCGATGGATTTCGTGCTGTGGAAACCGTCCTCGGCCGCCGAGCCCGGCTGGGACAGCCCCTGGGGCCGCGGCCGCCCCGGCTGGCACATCGAATGCAGCGCCATGGCGCATGAGCTTCTGGGCGAGAGCTTCGACATCCACGGCGGGGGGCTCGACCTGCAATTCCCCCACCACGAGAACGAGATCGCGCAAAGCGCCTGCGCCCATCCGCACGGCGACTTCGCGCATTACTGGCTGCACAACGAGATGTTGCAGGTCGAGGGGAAGAAGATGTCCAAGTCGCTTGGCAACTTCTTCACCGTGCGCGACCTCCTGGATCAGGGCATCCCGGGCGAGGTGATCCGCTTCGTCTTCCTGATGACGCATTACCGCAGCCCGATGGACTGGACGGCTGAAAAGGCCCGGCAGGCCGAGGCGACTCTGCGGAAATGGCGCGCGGCGACCGAAGGGGTGGCCCCTGCTGCACCACTGCCCGGCGTTGTCGAGGCGCTGGCCGACGACCTGAACACGGCCGGGGCCCTGGCCGCGCTGCATGTCGCGGCGGGCGCGGGGGACTGGGCCGGGGTGAAGGCATCGGCCGGGCTTCTGGGGCTGCTGGGCGACGGGATGGGAGCTTGGGCCAGGGCACCTGCGGTCGATCTTTCCGCGCAGACCGAACGTCTGGCCAGCCTGCGCGACGCCGCCATGGCCACAAGGGACTTCTCTGCCGTCGATGCGCTGAAATCCGCGCTCATCGCCGCCGGGGTTGAGGTCCGCATGTCAAAGGCTGGTGTCGAACTGGTCCCAGGCCCCGACTTCGACCCCGCCAAGCTGGAGGCGCTGCAATGACGTCCCGCGCGACACCGGAGTTTACGAAAATTCCGGACAAATTTCTTCGAAGAAATTTGTCAAAATCCTTCGAAGGATTTTGCCCCCGATGACCCGCGAACGCCTCTACCTCTTCGACACCACGCTGCGCGACGGGCAGCAGACCCAGGGCGTGCAGTTCTCCACCGCCGAGAAGGCACAGATCGCGCGCGCGCTGGATGCGCTGGGGGTGGACTACATCGAGGGCGGCTGGCCGGGCGCGAACCCGACCGACAGCGATTTCTTCGCCGCCCCGCCCGCGACCCGCGCCACG
Organism: Tabrizicola sp.; assembly: GCA_046289805.1. Taxonomy (GTDB): domain Bacteria; phylum Pseudomonadota; class Alphaproteobacteria; order Rhodobacterales; family Rhodobacteraceae; genus Tabrizicola. The sequence continues at coordinate 726 of JBKBVC010000379.1, read as the reverse complement.
CTGACCGCCTTCGGCATGACCCGCCGCGTGGGCCGGTCGGCCGAGAACGACGATGTGTTGGCCGCCGTCCTGAACGCCGGCACCCCGGCGGTCTGCCTTGTCGGCAAGACGCATGACTTTCACGTCACCACCGCGCTTGGCGTCACGCTGGAGGAGAACCTCGAGGCCATCGCTTCCTCGATCCGCCATCTGGTCGCGAAGGGCCGCGAGGCGCTGTTCGATGCCGAACATTTCTTCGACGGCTACCGCGCCAACCCGGAATATGCGCTGGCCTGCCTGACGGCAGCGCGGGATGCGGGCGCGCGCTGGATCGTCCTGTGCGACACCAACGGCGGCACGCTTCCGGCCGAGGTGGGCCGGGTGACGGCCGAGGTCATCACCGCCGGCATCCCCGGCGACCGGCTGGGCATCCATTGCCACGATGACACCGGAAATGCGGTGGCCAATTCGCTGGCCGCCGTCGAGGCGGGGGCGCGGCAGATTCAGGGCACTCTGAATGGCCTTGGCGAACGCTGCGGCAATGCGAACCTGACGACGCTGATCCCGACGCTTCTCTTGAAGGAACCCTATGCCAGCCGCTTCGAGACCGGGGTCAGCCACAAGGCGCTGACGGGGTTGCTCAAGACCTCCCGGATGCTGGACGACATCCTGAACCGCGTGCCCCTGCGCAGCGCGCCCTATGTCGGCGCCTCGGCCTTCGCGCACAAGGCCGGGCTGCATGCCAGC
>JBKBVC010000378.1:0-2738 GCA_046289805.1 Tabrizicola sp. | reverse complement strand
CGCAGGCAGCGAGGGTGGCGGCGGCAGAGAGCAGCATCTGGCGGCGGGTGAGGGGCATCGCGGGCTCCGCTGAGGATCGCCATCTGATACCGGCGCGCGGCCGGCAGGCGCAACCCCGACCCGCGCCGAAAGGGCCGGTTTGCGCGGCAACCGGCCGGCATGCAGACGCGGGACGGGGCCGCGACCGTCACCGTGATGTTACCCTGATCGGGCAGAAGTCTTGTGGAAAACCCACTGCGACACTCTGGCGCTTGGGGGTTGCCACGGACGAAACGCCAGATATAGTTTCACGCAACGGGGCGGGACTCCCCGCCCTGTCGCCGCGAAGCTGACGGGCGCAAAGCGGAGTCTTGGACGGAATGGACGGCGATTTCAGAACCCAGTTCGTACGCGATCCGGTGGCGCTGAGGCACTATCCGGCGCTGGTGCTGAACGCCGATTATCGCCCGCTCAGCTATTATCCGCTCAGCCTCTGGCCCTGGCAGGAGGCGATCAAGGCGGCCGTCCTCGACCGGGTGCAGATCGTCGCCGAATACGACCACGTCGTGCGAAGCCAGCGGCAGGAATTCAGGATACCCTCTGTTGTCGTCCTGAGGGATTACGTCAAACCCCAGAAGCGCGTGGCCTTCACGCGCTTCAATCTTTTTCTGCGGGACGAATTCTGCTGCCAGTACTGCGGCGCGAAGGGCGATCTGACCTTTGACCATGTGGTGCCGAGGTCGCGCGGCGGGATCACCAGCTGGGAGAATGTGGTGGCCGCCTGCAGCCCCTGCAACCTGCGCAAGGGGGCCCGGACGCTGAAGCAGTCGGGCCTGACCCTGCGACGTCAGCCGCGCGCGCCCACGGCCGAGGAGATGCAGGCGCATGGCCGGCGCTTTCCGCCGAACCACCTGCACGACAGCTGGATGGATTACCTCTACTGGGATGCCGAACTGGAGGCGTGATGACGCCGCCGGTTGGCCGGGACCGTGCTGACTGCTAGACATGGGGTCGGGCAGGCTGTAGAAGGCGTCCGTTAGCGCTAACAGCCCAGCCGAGGAGAAGCCCATGGTCTCGCGCGTCATTCCGGTGGATGTCTTCGATCTCGTGATCTTCGGCGGCACGGGTGATCTGGCCCGGCGCAAGATTCTGCCCGGGCTGTACCGGCGCTTCCTGGCCGGCCAAATGCCGGCCGAAAGCCGGATTATCGGCGCGGCGCGGGGCGAGCTGTCGGATGCGGACTGGCGCGAGCAGGTGCGCGCGGCGATCGCCGAATTCGTGCCGAAGGCGCGGCAGGATGCGGGGGCGATCGAGGGATTCCTCGGCCGTCTGCATTATGTGGCGATCGACGCAACGGGGACGAACGGCTGGTCGGCCCTGAAGGGTCTGATGCGCGAGAACGTGGTCAGGGCCTTCTATTTCTCGGTCGCGCCCAGCCTGTTCGGCGACATCGCGCAACGGCTGTCCGAGCACGGGATCGCCGATGCCTGGAGCCGGATCGTGGTGGAAAAGCCCTTCGGGCGCGATCTGGCCTCGGCCCGCGCGCTGAACGCCACGCTGGCCCGGCATTTCAACGAAACGCAGATCTACCGGATCGACCATTACCTGGGCAAGGAAACCGTCCAGAACCTCATGGCGGTGCGCTTTGCCAACATCCTGTTCGAGCCCTTGTGGAAGGCCGAATACATCGACCATGTCCAGATCACGGTGGCGGAAACCGTGGGCGTGGACGGCCGCGGCGCCTATTACGACAAGTCGGGCGCGATGCGGGACATGGTGCAGAACCACCTGATGCAGCTTCTCTGCCTGATCGCGATGGAGCCGCCCTATCACTTCGACCCCGATGCGGTGCGCGACGAGAAGCTGAAGGTGATCCGCGCGCTTAAGCCGGTTCCGCCCGAGGATATCGTGCGTGGGCAATACGGGGCGGGCAAGGGCGAGAAGTCCTACCTGGAACATGCCGAAAATCCGGCCTCGAAGACCGAAAGCTACATCGCGCTGAAGGTCGCGATCTCGAACTGGCGCTGGCAGGGGGTGCCCTTCTATCTGCGCACCGGCAAAAGGCTGCGCGCGCGGGCCAGCGAAATCGCCATCACCTTCAAGCAGCCGCCGCATGCGATCTTCGACGATGCAAGCGGCTGGCACGAGAACGTGCTGGTCATCCGGTTGCAGCCGAACGAGGGCATGAACCTGATGGTGATGATCAAGGAACCCGGACCGGGGGGCATGCGGCTGATGCAGGTGCCCTTGGACATGTCCTTTGCCGATGCGCTGGGGCCCGAGGCCGAGGATGTGCCGGACGCCTACGAGCGGCTCATCATGGACGTGATCCGGGGCAACCAGACGCTCTTCATGCGCGGAGACGAGGTCGAGGCGGCCTGGGCCTGGACCGACCCGATCATCCAGGGCTGGGAAGCGCGCGGCGACAGGCCGCAGACCTATGACCCCGGATCCTCGGGCCCGGAAGATGCGTTGATGCTGATGCACCGCGACGGGCGGCGCTGGCGGGAGATACGCGAATGAAGCTGGAAACCTACCCCGACCGCGACCTGATGATGCTGCGGCTGGCCGACCTGATCGCCGGCCAGCTGGGCGATTTCCTGCGCCGCGAGGGCAGGGCGACTTTCTCGGTGCCGGGCGGGACGACGCCGGGGCCGATCTTCGACACGCTGTCGGGGGTGGATCTGGACTGGGCCAATGTCGCAGTCGTCCTCAACGACGACAGCTGGGTGCCGGAGGCGTCCGAGCGGTCGAACACC
>JBKBVC010000377.1:0-2752 GCA_046289805.1 Tabrizicola sp. | reverse complement strand
CGGGGATCTCGCCGATGGCGCCTCCGGCGAGAAGCCGGCGGACGAATTGCGTCGCGGGCGTGCGGACATAGTTGAAGCCGATCATGTTCGGCTGGCCGGAGGCTTCGGCGGCGGCAACCATGGCCTGCGCGTCCTCCAGCGAGGCGCCGAGCGGCTTTTCGCAGAACACCGGCTTGCCCAGCGCGAAGGCGGCCTCGGCAATCGCGCGGTGGGTGGACTGGGGCGAGGCGATCACCACGGCCTGCACCCTGGGATCGGCCACAAGATCGCGCCAGTTTGCCGTCCCCCGCGCGAAGCCATAGGCCTTGCGGTAGCGTTCGGCGCTGTCGGGACTGGTCGCCGCAATCACCTCGAGCCGGGGGCGCAGGGGCGTGTCAAACACCGCGCCGACGGCAGACAGCGCCACGGCATGCGCCTTGCCCATGTAGCCGCCGCCGACCAGTCCGATCCCGATCTCGGTCATTGGCGGCCTCCCCCAACCGTCAGCGTTGCAACCGGTTGCAAAATCTGTATCCTCAGTCGGCATGGCGCGCAAGCCCCGTCTGGGCCGCGCGTCGGGGGAGAGAGAAAATGGCAGATCTGGCGCGGCTTCGGGGGCGGAGCTTTCTGGTGCTCGGCCGGGCAGGGATGGACCTTTACGCCGATCCCCCCGGCACGCGGATCGAGGAGGCGGGGCGCTTCGTCGCGCACCTGGGCGGATCCTCGGCCAATATCGCGGTGGCACTGGCAAGGCTGGGCTGCCGCGCGGCGCTGGTGACGCGGGTGTCGGACGATGCGGTGGGGCGGTTCTGCCTGGCGCAGCTGGACGCCCATGGCGTGGACCGGACCCATGTGCGGACCGAAGGTGGCGAGGCGCGCAATTCGCTGGCCGTGGTCGAGACGCGGATCGAGCATTGCCAGTCGGTGATCTACCGCAACGGGGCGGCGGATTTCGCGATGGGCATGGAGGATGTCGGAGCGGTGGACTATGCGCGGTTCTCGGCGCTGGTCACAACGGGCACGGTGCTGGCGGCGGAGCCGTCGCGGTCGGCCTGTTTCCGCGCCTTCGACCTGGCGCGCAAGGCGGGGCTGCCCCTGATCTTCGACGTGGACTACCGGCCCTATTCCTGGCCCTCGGCGGCGATGGCCTCGGCGGTCTATTCACGGGCCGGGGCGATGTGCGACGTGATCGTCGGCAATGACGTGGAGTTCGGCTTCATGGCGGGCGATCCGGCGAAGGGGCTGGACAAGGCGCGCAGCCTGATCGCCGAGGGCGCACAGGTCGTCGTCTACAAGATGGGCGAAAAGGGCGCGATCACCATCAGCCGGGAGGGCGAGTTCGCCACCGGCATCTATCCGACGCAGGCGCTGAAGCCTACAGGCGCGGGCGACAGTTTCCTGGGCGCCTTCGCTGCGGCGTTGGCCGAGGGGCGGGCGCTGCGCGAGGCCGTCCTGCGCGGCTCGGCCGCGGCGGCGATGGTCGTGGCCCGCGTCGGCTGCGCCCCGGCGATGCCGACCAGGGCGGAGCTGGACGCCTTTCTTGCCGAACACCCCGGACCCGAAGGGACAGAGGATGCACATTCCCCCGCATGACAACCGCAACCAGCCGATCGTGGACCGCGAGCATCCGCTGGTGCCGCTGGTCTATTTCAACATTGTCCGGCTGAAGCCGGGCGAACATTTCGACTATCGCACCCCCGGCTACGAGACCTGCGTGGTTCCGGCCACGGGGACGGTGACGGTCGAGGTCGGGGGCGAGATCTTCGCCGATATCGGCAACCGGGGCGCCGATGTCTGGGACGGCGAGCCGGAGGGGGTCTACGTGCCCTCGGGCACGGGCGCGCGGATCACGGCGCGGACGGAGACGGAGTGTTTCATCGCCGGGGCGAAGTTCGACGAGGCGCTGAGCCCCTTCGCGGTGCGGTCGGGCGATCTGGACGTGGTGCAATACGGGTCGGACGAGACCAAGACGCACCGCAAGATCAAGCACATCCTGGGGACCAAGTATCACGACCGGGTGGGGCGGCTTCTGGTCAGCGAGCTGTTCACCGTGGGCGCGGGGGGCTGGTCGGGGTTCCCTTCGCACAAGCACGACACGGACAGGTTGCCGGAAGAGACGCGGCATGACGAATGCTACAACTTCCGCTTCCGGCCCGATTACGGGTCGGGGATGCAGATGCTGCAACGGGTGGATAACGAACCCGGAGACGCCTATCACATCATGAACCGGTCAACGGTGCTGATCGACAAGGGCTATCACCCCTGCTGCGCGCTGCCGGGGTATGAGATGTATTACTTCACCATCCTCGGCGGCCAGTCGCAGCGCAGCTTGAAGCAGTTCTTCCAGCCGACCCATGCGGCGCAGGTGCACACGATCCCCGGCATCATGGACATGGTGGCCAAGTTCAAATGATCGCCACTCTGGCCGAGGTGCTGGGACCGGCCGTCAGGCATGGCTATGCCGTGCCGGGGCTGGTCTGTCTGGGCTGGGAGGACGCGCGGGCCTATGTCCGGGCGGCCGAGGCGGAAAAGGCGCCGGTGATCCTGCAAGCCGGGCCGGGCGCACGAGCGCATATGCCGGTGGCGGTCTGGGGGGCGATGTTCCGGGAATTGGCGGAGGGCACCTCGGTCCCGGTGGTGGCGCATCTGGATCATGGGATGACGGTCGCGGATTGCCGGGCGGCGATCGAGGCCGGGTTCAGCTCGGTGATGATCGACGGCTCGGCGCTGGCGCTGGAGGAGAACATCGCGCTGACGGCCGAGGTCGCGGCGC
>JBKBVC010000376.1:0-2755 GCA_046289805.1 Tabrizicola sp. | reverse complement strand
GGAGGCCGGCCATGATCGAGAAGCGCGAATTCTACATCGACGGGACATGGGTCGCGCCCCTTGAGGCGAGGGACTGCCCGGTGATCGACCCCTCGACCGAAGAGGTCTGCGCGGTGATCTCGCTGGGGTCCGAGGCGGATACCGACCGGGCGGTGGCGGCGGCGAAGGCGGCCTTCCCGGGCTGGGCGGCGACCGATCCCGCCCAGCGCCGCAAGGTCGTGGAGGGGATCCTGGAGCAGTATTACCTGCGCAAGGAGGAAATGGCGCAGGCGATCAGCCTTGAGATGGGCGCGCCCATCGACATGGCCCGCGACGACCAGGCGGAGTGCCTGCCCTGGCATCTGAAGAACTTCCTGAAGGCCTTCGACCACATGGAATGGATCCGGCCGCTGGGTCCGCATGCCCCCGACACGATGATCGCACTGGAGCCGATCGGGGTGGTTGGCCTGATCACGCCCTGGAACTGGCCGATGAACCAGGTGACGCTGAAGGTGATCCCGGCGCTCTTGGCGGGCTGCACCTGCGTGCTGAAGCCTTCGGAAGAGGCGCCCCTGTCCTCGATGCTTTTTGCAGAATTCTGCCATGACGCGGGCGTGCCGCCGGGCGTGTTCAACCTGGTGAACGGCGACGGGGCCGGGGTGGGCACGCGGCTGTCCAGCCACCCGGATGTCGAGATGATCAGCTTCACCGGCAGCACCCGGGCAGGCCGCGCGATCAGCAAGGCCGCGGCCGAGACGCTGAAGCGGGTGACGCTGGAACTGGGCGGCAAGGGCGCAAATCTGGTTTTCGCCGATGCGGATGCGCGGGCGGTGGAACGCGGCGTTCGGCACATGATGAACAACTCGGGCCAAAGCTGCAACGCGCCCAGCCGGATGCTGGTGGAACGCAGCTACTACGACCGGGCGGTCGAGATCGCGGCGGAGGTCGCGAACAGCATCAAGGTCGGCCCGGCCAGCGAACCTGGCAATCACATCGGGCCGGTGGTGAACAAGCGGCAGTGGGACCAGATCCAGGGCTATATCCGGAAGGGCATCGAGGAGGGCGCGCGGCTGGTGGCCGGCGGTCTGGGGCTGCCGGAAGGGATGAACAAGGGCTTCTACGTCCGCCCCACGGTCTTTGCCGATGTGAAACCCGGAATGACCATCGAGCGCGAGGAAATCTTCGGCCCGGTCCTCTGCATGATGCCCTTCGACAGCGAGGAAGAGGCGGTGCGCATCGCCAACGACACGCCCTACGGGCTGACCAACTATGTCCAGTCGGCGGATGGCGCGCGGCGGAACCGGCTGGCACGACAGTTGCGGGCCGGGATGGTGGAGATGAACGGCAAGTCGCGCGGCGCGGGGGCGCCCTTCGGAGGCGTGAAGGCCAGCGGTCGGGCGCGGGAAGGCGGGACCTGGGGGATCGAGGAGTTCCTGGAGGTCAAGGCGATCTCGGGCTGGGACGTGGCGGCGGGGTAGGCGATTTCTTCGAAGAAATCGCATCGGAGCCTTTGAAGGCTCCGGTCCGGAGTTTTCCAAAACTCCGGGGTCAGGGGACCGGCGCCCGGAAAACTTGACACAGGTGTCGAGATTGGCTGACATGGGGCCGAACGGAGGCCGCCATGACCCAGCATCCCCGCCTGATGTCCCCGCTGAAACTGCGCGACCACACCTTGCGCAACCGCATCGTCTTCGGCGCGCATACCGCGAATATGTCGGATCAGGGGATGCCGGGGCCGCGCTTCGGCAAGTATCTCCTCGAGCGCGCCCTGGGCGGGGCGGCGATGATCGTGGCCGAACCCGTGCCGGTGCACCGGACGGGTGTCCTGACCCGGGGCAACTTCCTGCATTCGGATGACGCGGTCATCCCCGCCTTCCGGCAGATCACCGAAGAGGTGAAGGCGGCGGGCGCGGTCATCCTCCAGCAGCTCTACCACATCGGCGCGCATGGCGATTCGGACCTGAGCTTCGCGCCACACTGGTCCCCCTCTGGCGGGCCGTCGTATCACGACAGCGATGGCTCGCATGCCATGACCGGGGCCGAGGTCGAGGAGCTGCTGGAGGCGCATGTCGCGGCGGCGGTGCGGGCCAAGGCCTCGGGCTTTCAAGGGGTGGAGGTCTGGGCGGCCTATCACTCGCTTCTGGACCAGTTCTGGACGCCTTGGTCGAACCAGCGGACGGATCAGTGGGGCGGATCGCTGGAGAACCGCACCCGCTTTTCCCGCACGCTGATCGAACGCATCCGCCGGGCCTGCGGCGAAGATTTCGTGATCGGTCTGGCCGTCAGCTATTCAGAAGCCTACCGCGTGACGCTGGCAGCCGAGGCGCTGTGCGAGATCCTCGACCTGCACGACCGGACCGGCCATGTGGATTATGTGACCGTGGGCGCAGGATCCTATCTGGAGTTCGAGTCGATCATCCCGCCCTTCACGCATGGCGAAAAGTTGACGACGCCCCTGACGGCGCAGTTGAAGGGGGTGCTGAAGCACGCGGTCGTGACCTCGGAAGCCGGGGTGAGGACGCCGGAGAACGGCGAGGCGATCATCGCCTCTGGGCTGGCGGACCTGGTGTCGATCGTGCGGGGGCAGATCGCCGACCCGCATCTGGCGCGGAAGGTGGCCGAGGGGCGTGCCGCAGATGTGCGCGGCTGCATTTCCTGCAACCAGATGTGCTGGGGGCGGCGGAGCCGGGATTACTGGATCTCCTGCCTCATCAACCCGAGCGCGGGGCGCGAGTTCGAATGGGGCGGCGACCGGTTCGTCGCCGCGCCCGAGCCG
>JBKBVC010000375.1:0-2755 GCA_046289805.1 Tabrizicola sp. | reverse complement strand
CATAGTCGGGACGGGCAGACGAGAAGATCAGGCGGAACAGCGCAGGTCGGGTCAGCGCGTGGACCTGTCGCGGTTTGGTGCCGCTCCCTTGATCATGTAATGTGCCGCAAAGGAGATGAACCATGGGCACAGGCAAGACGGATGAGTTTCGCAAGGATGCGGTGCGGATCGCGCTGACGAGTGGGCTTTCGCGGCGTCAGGTTGCGGATGATCTGGGCGTCGGCTTGTCGACCTTGAACAAGTGGGTGAACACCCACCGCGACACGGATGTGGTCCTGGCCGAGGACCGCGAGCTGGCGCGGGAGAACGAACGGCTTCGGCGCGAGATCCGCATCCTCAAGGTTCGAGCCGGATAAGAAAACAGTCCGGGGGACTGTTTTCCCGGCGAATGGGGGGACATCCTAGAAAAAGCCACCCAGTTCTTCGCGAGCCATGGAGGGCATGAACGCCACTGGTCCGAGTGAATGCCCGACACCGTGAGGTTCAGGTTCGTCGAAGAACAGCGCGGGGCTTTCCCGGTCGACCGGCTGTGCCGGGTGATGAATGTCAGCACCCGCGGGTTGCGGGCCTTCCGCAGCCGTCCGGCCAGCCGCAGGCCGCACATGGACCTGGTCGTTCTGGCGCACATCAAGGAGCAGTCGCGGCTGAGCCTTGGCAGCTATGGCCGCCCCAGGATGACCGAAGAACTCAAGGAGGTTGGCGTCGATGCAGGGCACCGGCGTGTCGGGCGGCTGATGCGTGAGAACGGAATTGTCGTTGAAAGGAAAAGGAAATTCAAAGCGACGACGGACAGCGACCATACGTTCAGCATCGCGCCAAACCTTCTGGACCGTGACTTCACGGCAGATCGGCCCAACCTTAAATGGGCGGGCGATATCAGCTAGATCTGGACCCGCGAGGGCTGGCTGTATCTGGCGGCAATCCTGGACCTGCACTCCCGGCGCGTCATCGGTTGGGCCGTGAGCAACCGCATGAAACGCGATCTGGCAATCCGGGCCTTGAAGATGGCCATCGCCCTGCGATCCCCGCCACGGGGCTGCATCTTCCATAGCGACCGCGGCAGCCAATACTGTTCACACGACCATCAGAAGATCCTGCGCGAGCACGGCCGGAAGCCGTCATGAGCGGGAAAGGCAACTGCTATGACAATGCCGCCGTCGAAACCTTCTTCAAGACCATCAAGGCCGAACTGATCTGGCGGCGCGCCTGGGACACCCGTCGCACGGCCGAGACCGCCATCTTCCAATACATCAACGGCTTCTATAACCCACGCCGTCGGCATTCAGCCTTGGGAGGCAAAAGCCCCTTGGCCTTCGAACGCCAAGTGGCCTAAACGAGCACTGGGGGCGGCACAAATACGCGACAGGTCCAAGGTGTCGGGCGCAGTCTTCGAGCAAGAGATCAGCGCCGACCTGCCCGCCAACACACAATTCCTGTCACCCCGGCTGTTCATGAACAATGGGTCAACTGCTGTGGCGGTCGCTTACGACTGCTCGGGGGTCTATGTGGAGACGGACTTATGAGCCCAACTAGAATGTCCGATGCCATGCCGAAGCCCGTCTAATCCGGCTGCGGCGGCAATCAAAGCCATGGCCGCGGTCCATATCAACATGTCTGGGCCTCCTGTCCAAAGCTCGCGCCAGGAGAGACCAGTCAGCACGGGCAGCGCGAAGAGGAGCGCTGCCGCAGCGCCGAGGTCGATCGCCGCCCGTGCCAGATGCACCACGGGTCGGGCCACGGCGCGGCGCCGACGCAGGAGCGTGGCGACCTGACCGGCGAGTAGAGGGCCAAGGCCGGCCCAGACCGCAAGGATCACATCACCGAAGGGGAAGGTGGGTGACGCGAGCGGCTCTCCTGCCAGATGGGCCGCAACCTCGTCGGCGAGGCGGTGGCTGGTTGGAACGGCGGGGAGCGGCATCATGGTGGAGGCGTTGGTCAACACGACGACGGCCCCACCGATTTCAGGTAGAAGCACCATCTTGCCCCGAAAGTCGGGCAAGATGCCGCCATGATGCAGGGCGCGCGTCCCGCCGATCTGCCCCTCCCGCCAGCCCATGGCATAGCGGAACCCGTCGCCCTGGGCTGTCCCCCGATGCATTTCCTCCATGGCCGATGCGCTTAGCAGTCGATCATTCTCCCATGCACCGTCGCCAAGCTGGAAGCGCAGGAAACATGCCAGGTCGGCGGCGGAAGAGATCAGGCTGGCGGTGGCCAGGCGCCCCGGTTCCTCGGGCAGGTCGGCCGGAAAGGGGAAGCCGAACCAGTAGCGGTGGCCGGGTGCAAGATGGCCATCGGCGGCGGTGACGAGGGTATCGTTCAGTCCCAGAGGAGCAAGCACAGTAGACTGCAGGTTGTCCGCAAAGGGACGGCCTTCGGCAACCTCGAGCATGCGGGCGGCCACGAGGTAGTTCGGGCTGGCGTAGATGTGCCGCTCTCCGGGGCGGGCTGCCGGTTTTGCCCGCGCCAGAGCCGCCACATGTGCGGCGAGCGGCGCATCCACGGCGCCGCGCGGCGCGGTGCGGGGAATGCCGCTGGTGTGGGCCAGAAGTTGGCGAAGGGTGATCTGTGCGGCGGCACCGGGATCGGCCAGCGTGAAGTCCGTCAGGACAGACTGGACCGTCGCATCCAGAGACAGCACCCCCCCTCGACCGCGCGCATCACGGCCAGCGCGGTGAAGGCCTTGCTCATGGACCCCAGACGAAAGCCCGTGCGCGGCGTCACGGGTTGGTCGTCGCCATCCATGCCGAAGCCGTCC
>JBKBVC010000374.1:0-2756 GCA_046289805.1 Tabrizicola sp. | reverse complement strand
CTGGAGAAGTCGATGGCGTTCTACAGGCTTCTGGGCCTGAAGGAGACGCGGCGGCACGAAAGCGAGCAGGGGCGGTTCACGCTGGTGTTCATGGCACCTCCGGGGCAGGAGGAGTGTCCGATTGAGCTGACCTACAACTGGGATGGCGACCCCGGTCTGCCCTCGGACAGCCGGCACTTCGGGCATCTGGCCTATGAGGTGGACGACATCTATGCGATGTGCGAGCACCTGCAGAAGCACGGCGTGCTCATCAACCGGCCGCCGCGGGACGGGCGGATGGCCTTTGTCCGCAGCCCGGACAACGTGTCGATCGAATTGTTGCAGAGGGGTGAGGCGAAGGCTCCGGCAGAGCCTTGGGCCAGCATGGCCTCGACCGGCCACTGGTAGGACGCGGGCCCGCCGCCCCGGAGGGCTGCGGGCTGCGGGATCAGTTGCTCGCCGGTGCGGCTTCGCCTTCGGCGGCGGCCGGGGCGGGCGAGAGCGAGGCGATGAAGGCCCAGACGTTCCTGGCGTCTTCTTCCTTCGGAAGCTTGAAGCTCATCTTCGACTTGGCCTTCTTGTCCCCCAGCTTTTCCTGAAGGAACTTGGCCGGATCGGCGACATAGGTGACGAAGTCGGCCTCGTTCCAGGCAAAGCCCGTGGCGCCAAGCGCGACAATCGATTCGCCGTAGCCGAAGTCAGGGTAGGTGCCGGCGGTGCGGCCGGGGAGGCCGTAGAGGTTCGGACCGGTCTTGCCCGCCTTGCCGGCCAGCACCTCGCCGGCCTCGTTCACGACCATGTGGCAGGTCTGGCACTTGTTGAAGACCTTCTGTCCGGCCGCGGCATCGCCGGTGGGCGCGTCCTGCGCGAAGGCGGGGGCGGCGACCAGGGCAAGGGCTGCGGTGATAAGCGAGAGTTTCATGGGTTCCTCCGGAGATGTTGGCGGCCTTTTCAGATGTTCCGCCGGTGCTGGAAGGCAAGGGGGGTGGCGAAGACTTCGGCGCACGATGGCCTAGGCCACCGCGTGGGCGATGGCGCAGCGGCTCCAGAGCGACGAAAGCGCAGAGATGAGATGGGCGATGTCCTCGGCCGAATGGAGCGGGCCGGGGGTGATGCGCAGCCGTTCGGTACCCTTCGGCACGGTCGGATAGTTGATCGGCTGGACGTAGATGCCCCAGTCGGCCATCAGCATGTCCGAGATCATCCGGCATTTGACCGGGTCGCCGATCAGCACCGGGATGATGTGGCTGTCGTTGCGCATGTGCGGGATGCCGTGGGCGTCAAGCTGGGCGCGGACGAGGGCGACGTTGGCCTTCTGGCGGGCGCGTTCCTCGCCCGAGACCTTCAGGTGCCGAATCGAGGTCGCGGCAGCCGCCGCGCAGGCCGGGGGGAGCGCGGTGGTGAAGATGAAGCCGCTGGCGAAGCTGCGCACGAAGTCGATCAGGTCGGCGCGGGCGGCGATGTAGCCGCCGACGACACCGAAGGCCTTGCCGAGCGTGCCCTCGATCACGTAGATCCGGTGGGCAAGGCCACGTTCCTCGCTGATGCCGCCGCCGCGCGGACCATACATGCCGACAGCGTGAACCTCGTCGATGTAGGACAGCGCACCGTGCGCCTCGCAGACCTCGACGATCTCGCGGATGGGCGCAATGTCGCCGTCCATGGAATAGACGCTTTCAAAGGCCACGATCTTCGGGCGGTCGCCGACGGCGTGGAGTTTCCGGTCGAGGTCGCGCCAGTCGTTGTGCTTCCAGATCACCTTGTCGGCGCGCGAATGGCGGATGCCCTCGATCATGCTGGCGTGGTTCTTTTCGTCCGACAGGATCACCGCGTTGGGGATCTGCGCGCCGAGCGTTGACAGCGTGGCCCAGTTCGAGACGTAGCCCGAGGTGAAGAGAAGCGCGCCTTCCTTGCCGTGCAGGTCGGCCAGTTCACGTTCCAGGATGACGTGGTGGTGGTTGGTGCCCGAGATGTTGCGGGTGCCGCCTGCGCCAGTGCCGCAGGTCTGCACGGCCTCGACCATCGCGGCCACCACGTCGGGGTGCTGGCCCATGCCGAGATAGTCGTTGGAACACCAGATCGTGACCTCTTCCTTGGTGCCGTCGGGGCGGTGGCGTTCGGCCCTGGGGAAGCTGCCGCAGCGTTTCTCAAGGTCGGCGAAGACGCGGTAGTTGCCCTCGGACCTGAGGGCGGCGAGACGGTCCTGGAAATAGGTGGCGAAGTCCATGTCTGCTTCCTGTCAGGTGTCGTGTTTCGGTGGGACGGTGGGGGCTTCGGGAAGCATCCAGCGCCAGAGTTTCTGGTCGGGGATCGGCACGACCATGAAGAGGTGTTCGATCAGGGCAAGGGCGGTGAGGATGGAGAGGAGGAGGTAGCCGATGAAGGGGGCTTCCTCGGCCGCATGGGCTGCCTGGGCGGCCCACCAGCCGGTGGCGAGCGCGAGCGCGGCGATGGAAAGGGGCAGGAGGGCCGTCGCGCGGGCCTTGCGGAAGTGGCTGGCGATATGGGCAAGCGGTTTCGGCAGGAATTCCACATTGATGCGCGGGGCGCCGAGGAAGAGGTTCAGCTTGGCCGAGACCCGGGCGAAGAACAGCGTGGCGAAGGTCAGGGCCGAGAACGGGTTCGGGGCGTCGAGCGTCAGGTGGGTCAGCGCCAGAAGCCCGGCGATCAGCGCGAATTCGTGCCAGAGGATCGAGCCCACGGCGCGCCAGATGCGTTCGGGCAGCCTCGCGCCGGGCGGGCAGGGCTTGCGGTGCGGGCCGGTGACGATGCCCGAC
>JBKBVC010000373.1:0-2762 GCA_046289805.1 Tabrizicola sp. | reverse complement strand
GTTTCGCGGCGCGGGACCGGGTCGCCCGCGCCTCCTGCTCGATGGCATCGCCCGAGCGCAGCGGCGCCACCCGCGCCCCGCCATATCGCGCCAGCGCCCAGGCCGCGCCGGGCGTGTCGGCGATCGCGGCGCGCACCGTGAGCCCCAGCCCCGCGCAGTCCTCGGCCACCCGGGCCAGCACCCCCTCTTCCCCGCCATAGAGATGCGCCGCCCCCGTCAGGTCGATCATCAGCCCCGCCGGCGACTCTTCGGCCACCCAGGGGGAAAAGCGCCCCGCCCAGCGGCGCAGGCTCAAGAGGAAGCGCGCCTCGGCCACGGGGTCGGCGGGAAGCGTCAGGAGCGCGGGGCAGATCGCTGTCGCATCGCGCAGCGGCTGGCCCGGAGAGAGGCCCGCCGCCTCGGCCTCGACCGACAGCGAGACCAGCACCTGCACGCCGTTCCGCTCGCCCACCACGGCCAGCGGCCCGGGCAGGGCATCGCCGCGCAACCGCACCCGCCGCTCTGCCGCAAGCCGTGGAAACCAAAGGGAAAGGATCCGCCGCCCCGCCATCGCCGACTCAGGATGTTCGCTTTATGTTCCAGGTTGCCATTCCGGCGCCGCGCTGTCGAGTCCCGGGCACGGCGAATGACAACTCCGTGAGGCGCACGGCGCAATCGCGGATGACAAGTGCGTGAAAGCACACAGCCGCCGGTATCGCGATGAAACGGCTCGCCTATACTGCCCGCACCAGTCAACGAGGGAGTCAGTAGATGAAGTTCGTGAAAGCCGCAGTCATGGGCGCCATCCTTGCGGCCGGGGCCGCCTTTGCCGAGGGCGAGCGCACCGACCCGAATGCCATCGCCCGGTCGGAGCTGATGAAGATGATCGGCAAGAACACCGGCATCCTCGGCGGCATGGCCAAGGGCGAGGTCGCCTATGACGCCGCAGCAGCCGAAGGCGCCAAGGCCGCGATCATCGAGGCTGCCGCCAGGATCGAGGAAACCTTCAAGGAACAGGGCGGGGCCGACCCGGCCTCGGAAGCCAAGCCCGAGATCTGGACGAACTGGGACGAGTTCCTCATGGACGCCAAGGCGCTGGGCGATGCGGCTGGGGCGATGGATGTCGCCTCGGCCGAAAGCATCGGTGCCGGCATGGGCGCGCTGGGCGGGGCCTGCAAGGACTGCCACACCGACTTCCGCGTGATGAAGCAGTAACCGCCGCACCGCCGCGAAACAGAAGGCCCCGGTCAGCCGACCGGGATCTTTCCTTATCCGCAGCCGATGGACCGGATCACCCCGGCCTCATCCACGCTCATCCGCAGACGGTCAGGAAACGCCTCCAGCGTGGGGCCAAAGGGAGAGGGGTAGTCCACCTTGTAGTCACCCTCCTGCAGGCGCAACTCCGCCATCGCGACGGACAGCGGCCGGCCAAGAAAGCGGCCGAGGCCGGGGTCGGCACATTGGGGCGCGCGCGGCGCGGCGACGCAAGCCCCCAGCAAGAGCACCAGACCTGCCACAGCCGCCCGCATCAGCTGCACCGGACCCGGGCGATCCGGCCCTGCGCGTCGATGTCCAGGTTCAGCCGGTCCTGGCGGAGATCCCCGGTGACGGCCATGCCCGGCTCGATCACCCGCGTCCCCTGGGGCAGGGTCATCGCCGCGAGGGCATCCCGGCTTTGCCCGACAAGCTCCTGCATCCCGGCCGCCCCACATGTGTCGGGGACCGGCGCCTCCTCGGGGCTGCACCCGGCCAGGACCTGACCCGGGGCAAGGACAAGCGCGGGCCGGGTCATCCGCAAACCACCCGCTCGATCACGTCGCGGCGGTCGAGCCAGAAGTTAAGCCGGTCGGCGCGGTAGTCCATCGTAACCGCCATCCCGTGCTGGATCACCCGCACCTCCTGGCTGAAGCGCATCCCGTCCAGCAGGACGCCCGGCTTGCCGACCAGATACTGGAACTGGCTCGCCCCGCAGGCATCCGGGCCGGGATCGACCGGGGCGGGCAGCGGCTCGACGCAGGCCGCCAGCAGCGGCGCGGCAAGGGCAAGGGCGACAATCGCGTGTTTCATGGTCGTTTCCTGAATTGCGTTCACCGCCAGACTGGCACACCTTGGCCGCAAGCTTAAGGGAGGGAATACCAGATGCGCACCCGTGCCGCCGTCGCCGTCGCCGCCGGAAAACCGCTTGAAATCATGGAAGTGAACCTCGACGATCCGAAAGAGGGCGAGGTCCTGATCGAGATCAAGGCCACCGGCATCTGCCACACCGACGAATTTACCCTCTCGGGCGCCGACCCCGAAGGGATCTTCCCGTCCATCCTCGGCCACGAAGGCGCGGGCGTCGTGGTGAAATGCGGCCCCGGCGTGAAATCGCTGAAGCCCGGCGACCATGTGATCCCGCTTTACACCCCGGAATGCCGGGAATGCCCGAGCTGCCTCTCGCGCAAGACCAACCTCTGCACCGCGATCCGCGACACGCAAGGAAAGGGGCTGATGCCCGACGGGACGACGCGGTTTTCCATGCTCGACGGCACGCCGATCCATCACTACATGGGCTGCTCGACCTTCGCCAACCACACGGTGCTGCCGGAAATCGCGCTGGCCAAGGTGCGCGAGGACGCGCCCTTCGACAAGATCTGCTACATCGGCTGCGGCGTGACCACCGGGGTCGGCGCGGTGCTGAACACCGCCAAGGTCGAACAGGGCGCGACGGCGGCGGTCTTCGGCCTGGGCGGTATCGGTCTGAACGTGATCCAGGGGCTGAAGCTGGCCGGGGCCGACAAGAT
>JBKBVC010000372.1:0-2771 GCA_046289805.1 Tabrizicola sp. | reverse complement strand
GTGGATCGGCAAGCCCCTGGGCATGCTGGTGCTCGGCCTCGGAACGATCGCGGTGCTGGGCCTGAAGCTGCCGCCCGGCATCAGCCTGCGCGACATCCTGCGCGTCGTCGTGGTTCTTGCGCCTGGCTTCACCGTTCCGGTCCTAGCCCTGGATAGCGCGCTGCCGGGGGGAGCGATGCAGGAAGCGGCACGGATGGGGTTGGCCATCAGCCTTCTGGCCGGCGCCCAGGCCCTGCTGCTGCCGCCGGGCAGGCGGCCCCGGTGGCGCAAGGTTGCGTGAACCGGGCGCCATTCCCCGCCGGCGCGCGACTCTGGCCCGGCCGCGGCCCTTTTAAGGCCACAAACGCGATGTTAACGATATGGCCGTAGGCAAGAGCGCAGACGTCCGACCCACGGGCGCCGAGGCCGTGATGATCGAGTTCCAAAACGTGTCGAAATCCTTCTGGACGGGAACGCAGCGCAAGGTGATCCTTGACCGCGCCTCGTTCCGGGTCGAACTCGGCAACTCGCTCGGCATCCTGGCCGCGAACGGCACCGGCAAGACCACGATCATCAACATGATGGCGGGCCTGGAAAAACCCGACGAAGGCACGATCCGCAAGACCTCGCGCGTGTCCTTTCCGCTGGGCTTCATGGGCGGAGTGAACGGCAAGCACTCGGCCAAGGAAAACTGTCGCTACATCGCGCGGCTCTACGGCCTCGACCCCGATTACGTCGAAAGCTTCTGCCGCTGGGTCTGCGGGCTGGGCGAATATTTCGAGATGCCGCTGTCCACCTATTCCTCGGGCATGCGCTCGCGCTTTTCCTTTTCGCTGCTGTTGGCGATCGAGTTCGACATCTACCTGATCGACGAGGGCATGCCCGCAACTTCGGATGTCGAGTTCAACCGCAAGGCTGGCAACCTCCTTCAGGAAAGGCTGAAGAACTCCACGGTGGTGATCGTGTCGCACTCGGCCAAGACGCTGGAACGGTTCTGCCGTTCCGCGGCGGTGCTGAAGGACGGCAAGCTGTACCAGTTCGAGACCCTTGAAGAAGCGAAACGTCTCTATGACTACCAATCCTAAGGCCACGCGTTATCACACCCGCAGGGTGGAGCGGCCCGTGCCACCGGATGCTGGCACCGGCGACGCAGGCGTGTTCGACACGCATGACGACGGCTTTGGCAACCTGGATTTCCGGCGCGAGGCCGATCGTCCGACACCCGCGCCGCAGGACGCCGGCGCCGCGCCCGGCCCCGCCGAAGCGCATGCCGCCGGGACGCAGCCGCCCACCCCGCGGGCCGAGACGCCCGAGGAGATCGAGGCAGCCCTGGCGGCAATCGCTGCCGAGGGGCTGACCGGCCGCCAGCTGCGGCGCGCGCTGGCCATCGCCGAGAAGCACGGCATGAAGCCGGCCTCGGAATTCGACGCGATCCGCAAGCTGCGCGAGGCCGGGATCGATCCCTTCTCGCGGGCCTCGCTGTTGCGCGTCGTCAGTTCGAATGGCGAAGCGGCCGGCGGGGGCGCCCGTCCGACCGGCCAGGACAGCCGGGCGCTGACCCGGCTTCCGGGCGACCAGGTGCAGCTGCCCAAGAAGGTCAAACCGATCTCGGTTCCCTCGACCGAGCAGCGCGCCGAAATCAACCAGGCCGCCGAGATCCTGCGCATGCAGCAGGACATCGCCCGCCGCCGCCGCCGCCGGCTGGCGCTGCTCGGGGCGCGGCTGTTCGCCTTCGTGCTGCTGCCGACCTTCCTTGCCGCCTGGTATTTCTATGCGATCGCAACGCCGATCTATTCGGTGCGCACCGAGTTCGTGATCCAGCAGGCCGGTCCGACCTCGTCCGGGGGCTCTCTGGGCGGGCTGTTTTCCGGCACCACCTTCGCGACCGCGCAGGATTCGATCGCCGTGCAGGGCTACCTGCAATCGCGCGAGGCGATGACCAGGCTGGATGCGGATCTCGGCTTCCGCAAACATTTCCAGGACGAACGTTTCGATCCCTTGCAACGGCTGGCGCCGGACGCCTCGCTGGAGGCGGCCTACAAGGTCTACCGGAAGTTCCTGAAGATCTCGTTCGACATGACCGAAGGCGTGATCCGGATGGATGTGATGGCGGCCGATCCGCAGGTCGCGGCAGATTGGTCGCGCCAGCTTGTCACATACGCGGAAGGCCAGGTCGACCACCTGACGCAGCGCTTGCGCGAGGACCAGATGCGCGACGCCCAGGCCGGCTATGACGCGGCGCAGGAGGCCCTGGCCGCCTCGCAGAAGCGGCTGATCGAGTTGCAGGAGAAGTTCAAAATCCTGTCCACCGACTCCGAGGTCGGACTGATCGTCGGCCAGATCAGCGGTCTGGAAAGCCAGCTCACGCAGGAGCGCCTGTCGCTGGCGCAGATGGAGGCCAACCCCAATCCGAACCAGGCGCGGATGGACCCGGTCAAGCGCCGGATCGCCACGCTGGAAAGCGAGGTCGCCGCGCTGCGTGCCAGGCTGACCGAGAACACCGGCGGCGCGACCAGCCTGGCCGAGGTCCAGGGCGAGCTTCTGGTGGCGCAGGCCGACATGCAGACGCGCCAGATGCTGCTGGCCCAGGCACTGCAGTCGATGGAGACCGCGCGGATCGAGGCCAACCGCCAGGTGCGCTATCTTTCGCTGTCGGTCAGCCCGATCCCGCCGGACGAACCCTCCTACCCGCGCGCCTTCGAGAACACGCTGGTCACCATGTTGATCCTTCTGGGGATTTACCTCATGGTCTCGATGACCGCCGCGATCCTGCGGGAACAGGTCTCGTCATA
>JBKBVC010000371.1:0-2776 GCA_046289805.1 Tabrizicola sp. | reverse complement strand
GGAAATGCAGTGATCTTCGGGTGACGTCACCATGCTGGCTCGTGGAATTTTCGGATTGCTTGCAGCGGCTTCGCTGGTAGCTTGCGTGAAGACCGAACCGGTCGAGCCGATGGGCTTCGTCGCGCCGCCGATGCAATGGGACCATCACCCGGAAGGCGATGAATGGACCGAATCGACCCTGCTTGCCCTTTCGACCAAGGATCATATGCTTTCCGAACGGGTGCCCGCCGATATCGAGACCTGGTGCCCGGGATATGAAACCGCCTCGGTGCCCGAGCGTCGCGCCTTCTGGGCGGGCCTTCTGTCGGCGGTCGCGAAATACGAAAGCACCTGGAACGAGAAGGCTGCGGGTGGCGGCGGGCGCTGGATCGGGCTGATGCAGATCTCGCCCCGCTCGGCGGCGAACTACGGCTGCGAAGCGACAACCGCCGGCGCGCTCAAGGACGGCGAGGCGAACCTCGAATGCGCGGTCGAGATCATGTCAAGGCAGGTTGCCCGGGATGGTGTGGTGGCCGGTGGCGGCAATCTGGGCATCGGGCGCGACTGGGCGCCACTGCGGTCGAACGACAAACGGTCGGCGATGGCGGCCTGGACCCGGGCGCAGCCCTATTGTCAGGCCGGCTGATCAGCCCGGGTTGATGCGGCAAGACCGGGCGATCCTGTCCAGTCTTTCGTCGGACTGAACCTAGACCGGGTCATCCCGGCCAGGCGCGGCCACTGCTTGGGCACAGACTTCTGCAATCGGAAGCGCTTGATTCTGCGCAGTTTCCGGAACCGCTGGACGATAGGCGCAAAGCCGGACAGGGCGCCGCGACAACGTCCTCGGCGATAGCCGTCGGTCCGTGCCTCGGATCGCCCGCCATCCCGGCAGGAACAGGACCCTGAAGCGGAAGACAGTCACCAGCCCTGGGCAAGGCCGCCCTCATCCGCCCGCCAGCATCCGTTCCGCCATCTCGCGCAGGTCGCTGCTGAGGTCGGGGGCGGCCAGTATCCGCTCCAGTTCGGCGCGGGCCAGCTTGCGGCGCTTGGCGTCATAGCGCGGCCAGGTCTCGAAGGCGGTGGACACCCGGGCCGCCGTCTGCGGGTTCAGGGGGTCGAGCTTCAGAAGCCAGTCGGCGACCAGCCGGTAGCCTGCGCCCGAACGGTGGTGGAAACCCGCGTGATTGGCGGCCAGCGCCCCGATCACGGTGCGGAAGCGGTTGGGATTCTTCCAGTCGAAGCCCGGCGCCCCGATCAGCCGCGCCGCAACCGCCGCCGCCTCGGCCGGTTCGGCATGGGCGATCTGCAGCGCGTGCCACTTGTCCATCACATTCGCATCGCGCCCCCAGCGCGCGGCAAAGCTGACAAGTTCCGCCTGCCCCTGCCCCACCTCGAGCAGCGCAGAGAGCGCACCGACCTCCTCGGTCATACTGCGCGCACGGGCAAAGGCCGAGGCCGCCAGCTTGCCGCCGTCGCGCCGCGACAGAAGGCCCAGCGCCGCGATCTTGAGCGCCCGCCGCCCCGCCTGCGCGGCCGAAGGCGAGAAGGGCGCGTTGTCGTCCAAGTCCTTGTAAAGCCTTGACAATGCGTCCCCCAGACGGATCGCCAGCGCGCCCGCCATCTCGCGACGTGCAGCGTAGATCTTGGCCGGGTCGGGAATGCGCCCCTTGGCGTGGATGGCCTGGGCGATGTCGTCCTCAGCCGGAAGCCGGAGGCAGAGCGCGCGGAAGGCCGGATCCAGCGTGTCGTCGAAGGTGACGGCGGCCAGCGCATCCAGCCAGGCCGGGCTGACCGGAGCGCCCTTCAGCACCATTTCCGCCATGACCTCCTTGGCCAGAGCCCGGCCTGCCTCCCACTTGTTGAAGGCGTCGGTGTCATGCGCCAGCAGGAAGGCGCGTTCCTCGGGGGGCGCCTTCCGCTCCAGCACCACCGGCGCGGAAAAGCCGCGCAGGATCGACGGAACCGGCCTGGCCGCCAGCCCCTCGAAGCGGAAGGATTGCTTCGCCCGCGTCATCTCCAGCGTGATCGTGGGCACTACCTCGTCGCCGTTCGGATTGAGCAGACCCACCTTGATCGGAATGACCTTGGGCTGTTTCACAGGCTGGCCGGGCGTGGGCGGGTTCTTCTGGGTGAAGGTCAGGGTATAGACGCCGTCGTCCCATGCCTCATCGACCTTGAGGCGCGGCGTGCCGGCCTCGGTATACCACAGCTTGAACTGGCTGAGGTCGCGGCCGGTCGCATCCTCGAACACCTTCAGCCAGTCCTCGATCGTCGCCGCCTGACCATCATGGCGTTCGAAGTAGAGGTCGAGCGCGCGCTTGTAACCGGCTTCGCCGACCAGCGACTTCAGCATGCCGATGACCTCGGCGCCCTTCTCGTACACCGTGGCGGTGTAGAAGTTGTTGATCTCGACAAAGCTTTCGGGGCGGACGGGGTGGGCGAGCGGCCCGTCATCCTCGCGGAACTGGCGGCTGCGCAGCGTCACCACATCCTCGATCCGGCGAACGGCGGCAGATCGCATGTCGGCCGAGAACTGGTGGTCGCGGAAGACGGTCAGCCCTTCCTTGAGGCAGAGCTGGAACCAGTCGCGGCAGGTGATGCGGTTGCCGGTCCAGTTGTGGAAATATTCATGCGCGATGATCGCCTCGATCCGGGCATAGTCGTCATCCGTCGCGGTTTCGGGCGAGGCCAGGACATAGCGCGAGTTGAAGATGTTCAGTCCCTTGTTCTCCATCGCGCCCATGTTGAAATCGTCCACGGCGACGATATTGAACACGTCCAGGTCGTATTCGCGGCC